>JACMLV010000746.1 GCA_014379395.1 Burkholderiaceae bacterium | reverse complement strand
CGCTCGGCGGCGGCCGGCTTGTCCTTGGCGGGAATCTGGATCGCGATGTCGGCGCCGATCGGCTTGGGCTCGGAATCGAGCAGCATCGGCAGGCCGATCGCCACGCCGAGGGCGAGCGCGACGGCGCCAACCAGGCGGCGCCGGGCGCGTTTCTTTTCGGGCAGGACCGGATCGGCCGCTTCCTTGTTGCCGCGCTTGGCCGCGGCCGGCGCGCCGGCGTGCGAGGCGCGCTTGGAGCGGGCCTGGTCGTCGGCCGAATAATAGCCACTGTCCTTGCCAGTGGTGTCTTGCTTGTTTTTGCTGAGGAAAGAGAACAAGCCCATGCGTGACAGTATTTAGTGGAGAGAGGATTTGCGTGCCGCCATCACGCCGGCGACGGTGAGGAAGGAGCCAAAGACCACAATTCTATCATTCTCGGCAGCGCGGCTGATCGCATTTGCGAAAGCCTGGGCCGGATCGGGGAAAATAATCGCGCTGCGCTGCTCCGGGTCGGACTGGCCGGCCTGCGCCTGGCGCACCTTGGCGGCCAGCTCGGCCGGATCGGCCGCGCGCGCCGACGGCAGGCCGCACAGGCACCAGTGGTCGACGTGCTCGCCCATCGCCTGGATGACGCCGTCGATGTCCTTGTCCCGCATGGCGCCGAACACGGCGTAGGTGTAGGGGTGGAAGCCCATGTTGCCCAGGTTCTGGCCGAGCGCGGCGGCGGCGTGCGGATTGTGGGCGACGTCGAGGATCACGCTCGGGCGGCCCGGCAGGACCTGGAAGCGGCCCGGCAGTTCGACCGTCACCAGCCCGGTGCGCACCTCTTGCGCGCCGACCGGCAACTCCAGCTTGAGCGCTTCGAGCGCGGCCAGCGCGGCCGAGGCGTTGAGCAGCTGGTTGGCGCCGCGCAGGCTCGGGTAGGCGAGCGAATTGCGGCGCTGGCCGCGGCCGCCGTAATTCCACTGCTGCTTGTCGCCCGAATAATTGAAATCGCGCCCGAGCAGCCACAGGTCGGCCCCGATCGCCTCGGCGTGCGCGATCAGCGCGGCCGGCGGCACCGGATCGCTGCAGATGGCGACCTTGCCGGCGCGGAAGATGCCGGCCTTTTCAAAGCCGATCGCCTCGCGCGTGCTGCCGAGGTAGTCGGTGTGGTCGATGTCGATGCTGGTGACGATGGCGACGTCGGCGTCGACCACGTTGACGGCGTCGAGCCGGCCGCCGAGGCCGACTTCGAGGATCACGACGTCGAGGCCGGCCCCCGCCAGCAGCTGCATGATCGCCAGCGTGGTGAATTCGAAATAGGTCAGCTGGATGTCGCCGCGCACCGCCTCGACCGCGTTGAAGCTGGCCACCAGCGCTGCGTCGGAAGCCAGTTCGCCGACCAGCCGGGCCCGTTCGTTAAAGTCGAGGAAGTGCGGCTTGATGTACAGGCCGACCTTGTAGCCGGCGCGCAGCAGGATCGATTCGAGCATGGAGCAGGTCGAGCCCTTGCCGTTGGTGCCGGCCACCATGATGACCGGGCAGTCGAAGCGCAGCTCGAGCCTGTCCTTGACCGCCCGCACCCGATCCAGGCCGAGGTTGATTTCGATTTCGGCGTGCCGCGCTTCGAGCATGGCGAGCCAGTCCGGCAAATTGGTGGGGAGGTTTGGCATGGGGGAGCACTTCTAAGATGACGGCGGCGCGCCGGGCGATGTTACGCGCGGCGCGCCTGAATGGCAAAAGCGTGACGGACGGCAGCTTAAACGGTTAAGCGATCACTTCCACCGCCTGGTTTTGCAGCAGGGCCAGCAGGCGGGCGATTTCTTCGCGCATCTTGCGGCGGTCGACGATCATGTCGACGGCGCCCTTGGTGACCAAGAACTCGGCGCGCTGGAAGCCTTCCGGCAGTTTCTCGCGCACGGTGTTTTCGATCACGCGCGGACCGGCGAAGCCGATCAGGGCCTTCGGCTCGGCGATCACGACGTCGCCCATGAAGGCGAACGAGGCCGACACGCCGCCCATGGTCGGGTCGGTCAGCACGCTGATGTAGGGCAGCTTCTTCTCGGCCAGCTTGGTCAGCATGGCGGTGGTCTTGGCCATCTGCAGCAGCGACAGCAAGCCTTCCTGCATGCGCGCGCCGCCGGTGGCGGTGATGCAGATGAACGGCACCTTCTGCTCGAGCGCGGTTTGCGCGCCGCGCACGAAGCGCTCTCCGACCACCGAGCCCATCGAGCCGCCCATGAATTCGAACTCGAAGCAGGCCACCACCACCGGCAGGCTCATGATCGAGCCGCCCAGCACCACCATGGCGTCGGTTTCGCCGGTCGCTTCCATGGCCTGCTTGAGGCGCTCCGGATACTTCTTGCTGTCTTTGAATTTGAGCGTGTCGACCGGCAGGATCTCCTGCCCGATTTCATAGCGGCCGCCGGCGTCGAGCAAGCCGTCGAGGCGCTCGCGGGCGCGGATGCGCATGTGGTGGTCGCACTTCGGGCACACGTGCAGGTTCGATTCAAGGTCGGTACGGTACAGCACCGCTTCGCACGACGGACATTTGACCCACAGGCCCTCGGGCATGGTCTTACGGGTCGCGGCGTCCGAACGCTGGATGCGCGGTGGCAACAGTTTTTCCAACCAACTCATATTTTCTCCTATGGCCCCAGCAGGGCGGGGAGTCCGTCCCGGCGAGGGCGGACAGGGCGGACCGGCAGATGATTTACCGGCGGGCGGCCGTGGGGCGGCCCGCGCTTGCGCGGTCGCGGCTCAGTTCAGTGGCGGTAGTGTAGCCGTTTAGGCCGGCACTGTCGATCTTGCACGCTGGAAACTTTCCGCGCGCGGGGGCGGCAGCGGCCGCTTGCGGAGGGTTACTCGTCGAGCGCTTCGCGGATGCCGGCCACGAACGCCTGCACGGCGGCGGGCGCGCCCTCCTTCGGCGTGTTCTCGATTTCCTGGATAATGCGGCTGCCGATCACGACCGCGTCGGCCACCGCCGCCACCGCCTTGGCGGTCTGCGCGTCGCGGATGCCGAAGCCGACCCCGATCGGCAGCTTGACGTGCTTGCGGATCGCCGCCAGACGCTCGGCCACTTGTTCGGTGTCGATGTTGCCGGCGCCGGTGACGCCCTTGAGCGAGACGTAGTAACTGAAGCCGCCGCCCACCTTGGCCACCTGGGCGATGCGCTCCTCGGTCGAGGTCGGCGCCAGCAGGAAGATCAGGTCGAGCCCGTTGTCCCGCATCGCCTGCGCGAATTCCTCGCACTCCTCGGGCGGATAGTCGACCACGATGGCGCCGTCGGAGCCGGCTTGTTTCGAGGCTTGGATGAAGGCGTCGGCGCCGATCCGTTCGATCGGGTTGGCGTAGCCCATCAGCACGACCGGGGTGTGCTCGTTGGTGAGGCGGAACTGGCGCACGTATTCGAACACGTCGCGGATGCCGACCCCGAAGGCGAGCGCGCGCTCGCAGGCGCGCTGGATCACCGGGCCTTCGGCCATCGGATCGGAGAACGGCACGCCGAGTTCGATCACGTCGGCGCCGCCGGCGACCAGGGCGTGCATCAGGGGCAGCGTCATTTCCGGGCCCGGATCGCCGGCCGTGATGAAGGTGACGAGCGCGGTTTTCTTTTGCGCCGCGAGGGCGGCGAAGGTTGCTGCGATTCTGGACATATTGGCTTTCTTCTTGGTATGGGTGCGCGCGGGCTTAACTGAACGCTTAGCTGAAATCGAGGCCCATGCGCTGCGCCACGGTGTGCATGTCCTTGTCGCCGCGGCCGGACAGGTTGACCAGCACGATCTTATCCTTGGGCAAGGTGGCGGCCAGCTTCGAGGCGTAGGCCAGCGCGTGCGACGATTCGAGCGCCGGGATGATGCCCTCGATGTGGCAGCAGTCGTGGAACGCCTGCAGCGCCTCCTCGTCCGTCACCGAGACGTACTGGGCGCGGCCGGAATCCTTCAGCCACGCGTGCTCCGGGCCGACGCCCGGATAGTCGAGGCCGGCCGACACCGAATGGGTCTCGATGATCTGGCCGTTCTCGTCCTGCAGCAGATAGGTGCGGTTGCCGTGCAACACGCCCGGCACGCCGGCCGTCAGGGACGCCGCGTGCTTGCCGGAATCCAAGCCCTCGCCGGCCGCCTCGACGCCGATCAGCTGGACGTCCTTCTGGTCGATGTACGGATAAAAAATGCCCATCGCGTTGGAGCCGCCGCCGATGCAGGCCAGCACATAGTCGGGCTGGCGCCCGGTCATCTCCGGCATTTGCACCAGGCATTCCTCGCCGATCACGGACTGGAAGTCGCGCACCATCATCGGATACGGATGCGGGCCGGCCACGGTGCCGATGATGTAGAAGGTGTTTTCGATGTTGGTGACCCAGTCGCGCATGGCCTCGTTGAGGGCGTCCTTGAGCGTCTTCGAGCCGGATTCGACCGGCACGACGGTCGCGCCCAGGAGCTTCATCCGGTATACGTTCTGGGCCTGGCGCTTGACGTCCTCGCTGCCCATGTAGACCACGCATTCGAGGCCGAAGCGGGCGCAGATGGTGGCCGTGGCGACGCCGTGCTGGCCGGCGCCGGTCTCGGCGATGATGCGCTTCTTGCCCATGCGGCGCGCCAGCAGGGCCTGGCCGATCACGTTGTTGATCTTGTGCGCGCCGGTGTGGTTCAAGTCTTCGCGCTTGAAGTAGATCTGGGCGCCGCCGGCCGCCTCCGAGGTGCGCTTGGCGTGGTAGATCGGCGATGGACGGCCGACGAAGTGTTTCAGTTCGTAGCGGAATTCCTCGAGGAATTCGGGGGCGACGCTGTAGCGCGCGTAGGCGTCGTTCAGCTCGGCCAGCGCGTAACTCAGGGTTTCGGCGACGAAGGAGCCGCCGTAGGGGCCGAAGTGGCCCTTGGCGTTGGGCAGCTCGTAGCCGGTGGCGTGGAACAGGGGCGCGCAAGCGCCGGTTTCTGGCAGGGTCTTCATGTGTTCTTTTCTCTCTCAATGATGGCATCGGCGGCGCGCACGGCCTCGATGAAGGCGCGCATGCGCGTCGCGTCTTTGATGCCCTTGGACGCTTCGACGCCGCTACTGACGTCGACCGCGTAAGGGCGCACGCGCAGCACCGCCTCAGTGGCGTTGGGCGCGCTCAAGCCACCACTTAAAACGACCCGAGGCGCGAGTTCTTCTGGAACGAGAGACCAATCGAATACCTTTCCTGCGCCCCCGTAGGCGTCGACGTAGGTGTCGAGCAGGAGGCTGGTGAAGAGTGTGCCGGCGGCACGAAATTGCCGCTCGTATTCTAACAAATCAAAGGCCGCGCTGTCAGGCCGGACCCGGAACACTTGTGTATACGGACGGTTGGCCGCCGCGCCCAGCTCGGCGCTGTGGGCCGGGCTCTCGTCGCCGTGAAATTGCAGCGACGACAGCGGCGCCAAGCGCACGGTGTCGGCCACCTCTTGCGCGCTGGCGTTGACGAACAGGCCGACGGTGGAGACGAACGGCGGCACCGCCGCGATCAGTTCGGCGGCCCGCTCGGGGGTGACGTGGCGCGGACTCTTCGGATAGAACACGAAGCCGAGCGCATCGGCGCCGGCGGCGACGGCGGCCTGCACGTCCTCGACCCGGGTCAATCCGCAAATTTTGATGCGCGTGCGTGGCATGGCGATCCTTTAAAGACGTCCTTTAAAACCAGGGCAACGGGCTGCGCGCTTCCTGCGGCAGGCCCCATTTCGGATCGTAGTCGATTTTCGCCAGATACAGGCCGTCCGGCATGAAGGTCGGCGCCGCCTCGCCGCGGTCGCGCCCTTCCAGCACGGCGCCGAGCCATTCCGGCGGATGCTTGCCGAGGCCGATGTAGATCAGCGAGCCGACCAGGTTGCGCACCATGTGGTGCAGGAAGGCGTTGGCGCGGATCGTGAACACGACCATCTCACCCTGGCGCTCGATGCCGATCTCGTGCATCAGCTTGACCGGCGACTTGGCCTGGCATTGCGAGGAGCGGAAGGCGGTGAAGTCGTGCCAGCCGATCAAGGGCGCGACGGCGGCGCGCATCGCCTCGACGTCGAGCGGACGGTAGTGCCAGCCGACGCGCCCTTCGAGCAGCGGCGAACGGGTCGGATTGTTGTAGAGCACGTAGTGGTAGGTGCGCGCGCGCGCGCTGAAGCGGGCGTGGAACTGGTCGTCCGGGTCGGGCGGGATTTCACTGGCCCAGCGCACCGCGATCGAGGCCGGCAGGAAGGTGTTCACGCCGCGCACCCAGGAATGGATGTCGCGCGTCAGGTCGGTGTCGAAGTGGACCACTTGTTCGAGCGCGTGCACCCCGGTGTCGGTGCGCCCGGCGCAGGTGGTCGGCAGCGCGACACGGGCGAATTTCTCCAGCGCGATTTCGAGCTGGTCTTGCACCGTGTGGCCGTCCTCCTGCTTTTGATAACCATGCCATGCCGTACCGTCGTACTGGACACCTAATGCGATCCGTTTCAATTCCTGTCCAATATGAAGTGCGCGAGACGCGGCAAAGCGCGCATTATAGCGGCCGCGTCAGCCCAGCGCGGCGTGCATCGCCAGCGCCTTGGCGACTTGATCCTCGTTGCCGTCCTTGATGACTTCGTCGATCAGTTCGCGCGCGCCTTCCTTGTCGCCGATTTCCTGGTAGGCGACGGCCAGATCGAGCTTGGTCTCCATTTCCATGTGCAGCGCCGAGAGCGTGCCGGCGGCGGCCGGCTGGGCCGGCGCGGAGGAGGCAACTTCGCCGGCTTCGGCGGCGTCGAAGTCGGGCAGGCCGAGGTCGAGGTCGATGTCGGACAGGTCGAACTCGGGCGCGGCGCTCTTGGTTTCAGCCGGCGCGGCGGCGACCGGCGTGGCCGCGGCCGGGGCCGGCACCTCCCCGATCGACTCGGGCAGGTCGAAGTCGGTCAAGTCCAGATCCGACAGCGGATCGGGCAAGGCCTCGGCGACGATGGCCTCGGCTTCGGCCTCGGCCTCGGATTCGAGCTCCGCCAGTTTCGGTTCGCCCTTGGCCGGCGCGTCGATGCTGAAGTCGTCCGGCAAATCGAAGGTCATATCGAACGCCGGCTCGGCCAGCGATTCAGGCTCCGGTTGCGGCTCCGGCGCCGGGGCCGGGGCGGCCGCGCTGCCATGGTCGTCCGGCAAGCTCGGTGGTTCGAAGTTCAAGCCGCCCAGGTCGAAATCGAGGAAATGCTCGGCGTCCGCCTCGGCCGCGACCGAGGCCGGGGTCGGCATCGCCGGCTCGGCCGGCGATTCGGCCTCGATCGCGAAGTCCAGGCCCGGATCGGCCGCCGGGGCGTCCTGGCCCAGATCGAAATCGAGGTTGGCCGGCGCGGCCACAGGCTCTTGCGGCGCCTGGTCCAGCAGCGCGATCTCGGCTGCGAAGTCGTCGGCGCCCGCCATGTCGGCCGGCGCGACGGTGCCGTCGGCGTACAGCGGATTGTTGGCGTCGATCGACAGGCCGAGCGAAGCGGCTTGCTGCCACTCCTCGCCCTCGCCTTTGGTCATGCTGTAGAGCTCGCCGGCCTGGGTTTCGAACGAACGCGAGTCCTTGCGCGCGGCGTAGATTTCCAGCAGCTTCAGGCGCACCGGATGGCGCTCGGGATGGGTGCGCAGCGCTTCCTTGAGGATTTCCTCGGCCTGGGCGTCGCGGCCGTAGGCGATATACACGTCGGCCTCGGCCACCGGATCGACTTCATTGGTGTCGAGCTGGCTCGCCGAGGGCGCGAAATTGGAATTGAAGACGCTGTTGGTGTCGACGCTCTGGCCGCCGGCTTCGGCGAACAGCGACGGCGCTTGCGTATCGAGCCCGGTCTGTGTGGCGGGCACATCCTTGTCCTTGGCGGGCGCCTTTTTCTTGCGGCGGCTGGCGACCAGCGCGCCGACGCCGGCCAGCAGCGCGGCGAGCGCGATGCCGACCGAACCGATATTGTCGAACACGGCATCCATGATCGACGGTTCCGGCACCACCACCGGCGCCGGCTTGACCTTCGGCTTGGGCTTGGCCGGCGGCGCCGAAGCGGACGCGGCCGACTCCGAAGCGGCCGGCTTGGCCGCCGCCGGATTGGCTTCGGCCGGCGCCGGGGCGGATGCCGCCGCGGTCGGGGCCGGTGCCGGTTCGGCCTTCTTCAAATCGGCCGCCGCCTTGCTCTTCACGGCCATCAGCTTTTCCAGATCGCTGACGTTCTTTTCCAGTTCCTTGACGCGGGCGGCCGCTTCGGCCACTTGCTTTTCCTTGGCGATCTTGTCCTCGAGGCCGGCCTGGGCGGTTTTGCCCGCCACCGGCGCGGCCGGGGCCGCCTTCGACAATTTCAGCTGATCCTTCGAGGCGTTGGCCGGGGTGGCGCGCTCTTCGACCTTGGCGCTGATCTTGCCGCCCGCGCTCTGGCCCTCTTCCGGCGCCTTGGCCGGCGTGCTCTGGGCGACCTGGCCGGCCAGCTTGCTGCGGTAGGCGGAAAAATCGGCCGCGTGGGCGACCACCAGTTGCTGGGCCTCGCCTTCGGCCACGGCGGCGAGCGCCGCCGCATCCGGCAGCGCCAGGATCTGGCCCGAGCGCAGGCGGTTCATGTTCTTGCCGCTGAAGGCGTCCGGGTTGGCGCGGTACAGGGCGGCCAGCATCACGTCGAGCGAGACCTCGGCCGGCTTGTTGTGGCTGGCGATGCGGCTCAGCGAGTCGCCGCTCTTGACGCGGTATTCGGCCGCCGCGGCCGGGTGCTCGGCCGCTTCGCCGCGGGT
>JACMLV010000745.1 GCA_014379395.1 Burkholderiaceae bacterium | reverse complement strand
TGGTTACAAATAAGCGTCCTCGGATGGCAGAAAACGCCCCGCCGCGGCGCGCCCGGCGGCCCGGCTTTTCGCCCGCGGCGGCAAAGTTTTGCGCCGGAGCGGTAGTTTAACGCAGTTTGCCGCCGCGGGCGAAAAGCCGGGCCGCCGGGCGCGCCGCGGCGGTGCGTTTTCTGCCATCCGAGGACGCTTGTTTGTAACCAATTGCCGCGTGTTCTTGCGTGCGACGCAAACCGCCACGATGTGTTGAAATGGCATCGTTAGTAACATTACCGGTAGATTAATTGATATCGAATAACGTTCGCTTTGCGTGCGTCCGGCGAGTCCCGCCAAAATCGGAATAGCATTGATACAATGTAACAATGGGGGGCGCGCAGCTGGAAGACCTGGTCTTTTGGAACTTTTCGAACGGAATAGAGTCTTTTTAATTCATGTCAGCACGTTTTTCACCACTTCACCTTGACGAGGAAAATCATGGCACAGCACTCTCTGGCTTCTCAAGAAAGCTACAACCCGAATCATCTGCTCGACATCCTGCTGGGCAAGATGCAATTGAAGAACGACGCCGCCTTGTCGCGTTTGCTGGAGGTGGCGCCGCCGGTGATCAGCAAGATCCGCCACCACCGCTTGCCGGTCGGCGCCTCGCTGCTGATCCGCATGCACGAGGTGACGGGCATGAGCATCCGCGACCTGCGCGACTTGATGGGCGACCGGCGCACCAAATATCGGCTGTCCGACGCCCAGGGCCGGCCCAAGGCCGAGGACCGCAACGAGCCGCAAGAACCGAACTATGCACACTAAAGGCGGTGGCTTGGGGGGCGCGGCGCCGCGGCGGCGCGACCTTCAGGCCGGTTGGTCAGGCGAGCAGGGCGACGGCGATTTGGCGGTACTGGACTTCGGTTTCATGAAATAGTTGCAGATTGGCCTCCCGGTTGCGCCCCAGGGCGCTCCACGCCACCGGGGACACGGGCGGCACCAGGTCGTCCGGCGCTTGCACCAGGTCGAGCGCATGCACGACGGCATCGGCGACATGAATAATGGTGGTCAAAAAACCGGCGCCGGGCGCGTCCGGGTCGTGGTGGCCGGCGATGCCCAGGCGCATCGTGTCGGAAAAATTCCAATGTTCGGCGAGCACCAGTCCGGCTTCCACATGGTCGAGGCCCAGCACCGCGCGCTCGGCGTCGAGCAAGTGGCAGTCGTTGGCGGCGCGGTAGGACAGCACGCGCTGGTAATGCTGCGGGAAGCAGGTCACCAGCACCAGCCGGCCTATGTCGTGCAGCAAGCCGCCGGTGAACGCGTAATCCTGGTTGAAGCGCATCTGCCGCGCCAGCACCTTGGCGCAGCAGGCGGTGGCGATCGAGTGGTGCCAGAAGGCCTTGTCGTCGAAGCCGACGCAGCGCCCCTCGGGAAAGCAGCCGGTGACGGCCGCCGCGGTGATCAGGTTGCGCGTGGTCTGGAAGCCGAGGTAGGTGATCGCCTGCTGGATCGTGGTGACCTTCACTTGCAGGCTGTAGAGCGACGAATTGGCCAGGCGCAGGGTCTTCGCGGTCAGGGCCTGGTCGTGCGAGACCTTCTTGGCCAGCACCGAAATGTCGACATCTTCCTGGTCGATGCTGTCGAGCAGTTCCATGACGACGGCCGGCAGCGACGGCAGGTCGTCGAGGTTGCCGGCGATTTCTTCGCGGGTGAGTTCGCTGTTCATTCGACACGCTCTTCGTTGAGGCGGAAGTCCTCGATATGACTGCGCAACAGCAGGGTCGGCCAGTCGGCTTCATTGTCGGGGTCTTGCTTGCGGAACAGGTGCGCGATGCGCTTTTTGTGCTGCTCGCGATTGAGCGCGAGTTCTTGCTCGGACACGCCGCTCACCAGGATGGGCAGGATTTCGATGCCGTGGCGCGGCATCAGGGCCAGCATCGCGGCCGTCAGCGCGGTGCCCTGTGGCAGCAGCACATGCCCCTGGACGTCGAGCAACTCCTCGGCCAAAACCATGCCGGGCTGGACTTGTTCCAACATCAGATGCTCAGTGCTCGCAGTCATGGGCGCCCCCTTTTTCGTTGGATTAATCTTACCATTTGCGCGCGATCAAGGGTGGCGGATAATGCGTAGGCGGCCGAGACCGGCGCCACGCCTTTTTCGTGGCCGCGCCGCGCAGCGTGTGGCGCGCGCATCGGGCGAATCGTTGAGCAAAAACCGATTGATCCAGCTTCGGGGTGCGGTGCAAGGCCGCGATACAATTTGCGCTACAGCGCCGGCAACCGCCAGCGCATCGTCACGGGGCCCAAGCATGCGCACCTTTCCTCGGCAACAAGGCGGCACATCCGCCGCATTCGCGGTGCTGCTGACCGCGCTATTGAGCGCTTGCGCTTCGAAACCGGCGGCCGCGCCCGCCGCCGCCGCCGCCGCCGCTGCGCCGCCGCAGGTGTGGCTGATGGGCGAAGTGCACGACAATGCCAGCGGCCACCGGCAGCGCTACGACGCGCTGCGCCGCCAAGTCGAGGCCGGCTGGCGGCCGGCGCTGGCGATGGAGCAGTTCGACCGCGAAACGCAGGCCGCGCTGAGCAAGGCGCAGAGGGAGTGCGCCACTTCCGAATGCGTGATCGCGGCGATCGCCAGCACGCGCTGGGACTGGAGCCAGTACCGCCCGGTGATCGAACTGGCGCTCACCTACCAGTTGCCGCTGATTGCCGCCAATCTGTCGCGCGCGGACGCCTCGCGCACGGTGCGCGAGGGCGTCAAGGCCAGCTTCGACGAGGCCACCGTGCAGGCCTACGGCCTGGCGGGCGCCTTGCCGGAGGATGTCGTCGACGCCCAGCAAAAGGAAATCATGGCCGGCCATTGCAATCTGTTGCCGCAGGCGATGGCGGGCGGCATGGTGCAGGCCCAGGTGGCGCGCGACATCTGGATGGCCAAGATCATCCGCGAGCAGCGCCCGCGCGACGTCGTGCTGCTGGCCGGCAACGGCCATGTGCGCAAGGACATCGGCGTGGGGCGCTGGATCAACGCGGTGGCGCCGCCGCTGGCGGTGCGCAGCGAGGCCTACCTGGAGGAGGGCAGCGAGCCGGCCCCCGGCGCCTACGATGTGACGCACATGGTGGCGCCGCAGGAGCGGCCGGATCCGTGCGAAGACGTCAAGCCGAAGCCGCAGCAACAGAAGCAGGCGCAAAACCGGCCATGACCGACGCCTATTCCGCCAACGCCCCGAGCGGCGCCGAGATCGCCGCGCTGGAGGGGCCTGCCCTGCTCGAGTTCGGCACTAACTGGTGCGGCTGGTGCCGCGCCGCCGAGCCCTTGCTGGCCGAGGCGCTCGCGGCCTATCCGCGGCTGCGCCATATCCGGGTCGAGGACGGCCCCGGCCGGCGGCTGGGGCGCGCGTTCGGCGTCAAGCTGTGGCCGACGCTGATTTTTCTGCGCGACGGCAAGGAAGTCGCGCGCCTGGTGCGCCCGGCCGACGCGGCCCAGATCCGCCAGGCTTTGCTGCAAATCGAGCCAAGCGCGTAAGCGTCCGCGCGCCGCCTCACCAAAGAGGGGCGAAATTCCGCACTATTCCAGTGCGAAATCTTGCGTTACATCAATAGCAACATAAAATCCCCTTTAAAATCAGTGTCTTGAAAACCGCACCACAATGGAACAATTCTTGCTTCATTTTGTTGCGTTTAATAAATACTGCACTTTTATAGGGAGAAGTTGTTTTGGACACATTGAAGAACGGCGCGGACGCGCTATTCATATTGCTTGGCGCCATCATGATCTTGGCGATGCACGCCGGTTTCGCCTTTCTGGAACTGGGCACCGTGCGCAAGAAGAACCAAGTCAACGCCCTGATGAAGATCCTGGTCGATTTCGCCGTCTCGACCATCGCCTATTTCTTCGTCGGCTACAGCGTCGCCTATGGCATCGATTTTTTCGGCAGCGCGGAAGTGCTGACGGCCAAAAACGGCTTTGAGCTGGTCAAGTTCTTCTTCCTCCTGACCTTCGCCGCCGCGATTCCCGCCATCATTTCCGGCGGCATCGCCGAGCGCGCCAAGTTCTATCCGCAACTGATGGCCACCGCCTTGCTGGTCGGCCTGGTCTATCCGTTCTTCGAGGGCATCGCGTGGAACCAGCGCTTCGGCGTGCAAGCCTGGCTCAAGGCCATGTTTTCCGAGGAGTTCCACGACTTCGCCGGCTCGGTCGTGGTGCACGCGGTCGGCGGCTGGGTCGCGCTGCCGGCGGTGCTGCTGCTGGGCGCGCGCCGCGGCCGCTACACGAAGGACGGCCGCATCTCCGCCCATCCGCCGTCGAACATCCCCTTCCTCGCCCTCGGGGCCTGGATTCTGACGGTCGGCTGGTTCGGCTTTAACGTCATGAGCGCGCAGACGCTCGACAAGATGAACGGCCTGGTGGCGGTCAATTCGCTGATGGCGATGGTCGGCGGCACCCTGGTCGCGGTATTGCTGGGCAAGAACGATCCGGGCTTCGCCTACAACGGCCCGCTGGCCGGCCTGGTGGCCGTGTGCGCCGGTTCCGACCTGATGCATCCGCTCGGCGCCCTGATGACCGGCGGCATCGCCGGCGCGATCTTCGTCTGGATGTTTACCTGGACCCAGAACAAGTGGAAGGTCGACGACGTGCTCGGCGTGTGGCCGCTGCATGGCTTGTGCGGCGCCTGGGGCGGCCTGGCGGCCGGCATCTTCGGCCTCAAGTCGCTCGGCGGCATCGGCGGCGTGGCCTTCATGTCGCAGTTGCTGGGCACCTTGATGGGCATCGCGATCGCCCTGGCCGGCGGGGTGCTCATTTACGGCTTGCTGAAGAAGGCGGTCGGCATCCGCCTCGACGCCGAGCAGGAATTCGAGGGCGCCGACCTGGCGATCCACAACATCAGCTCGACCCCGGAGCGGGAAGCGGCGTAAGGCTGAAAACAGGCCGGCGCCCTGGCGTCGGCATAAAAAAGCGTCTTCACGGATGAGCGGGAAGAAAAAAGGGCCCGTTTTCACGGGCCCTTGCTGTTTCAAGGCGCTCGCTTAGAGCTGCCGCACGCAGAGCCGGAAATCCGGATCCTCATCGTAGGGGCGCACTTCGAAGTCGAGGCTGCGCATCAGCTTGAGCATGGCCGCGTTCTTGGTCAGCACCAGGCCCTCGATCCACGACAAGCCCTTGCTGCGCGCCACGTCGATGATCGACAGCATCATGCGCGAACCGAGGCCCTGGCCGGAGAACTCGTCGGCGATCAGCAGCGAGAATTCGCAGGTCGCCTTGTCCGGGTTGGTCACATAGCGCGACACGCCGATGATGCGCTCGGTCTCGGTGAAGCCGCTGCCGTCCGGATTCGGGGTGCGCTCCGGATAGATCGCCACCATCGCCATCTCGCGCTCGTAGTCGATCAGCGTGAAGCGCGCCAGCATGCGGTCCGACAATTCCTTCATCGACGACACGAAGCGGAAATAGCGGCTCTCCGGCGACAGTCCGCGCACCAGCGCCTGCAGCATCGCCGCGTCGTGCGGATGGAGCGGGCGCACCACGTAGCGGCTGCCGTCGCGCATCGGCCATTCGGTCTCGCGGTCGGACGGATACGGCAGGATCGCCAGATGCTGGTAGGTGCCGGACTCGGTCGGCGCATGGTCGATCACGATGCGCGCGTCGACCACCAGGGCGCCGTTGGCGTCGACGATCACCGGGTTGATGTCCATCTCGCGCAGCTGCGGCAGCGCGCACACCATTTCCGACACGCGCAGCAGGATCTGCTCGAGCGCGTCGCGGTCGGCCGCCGGCGTGCCGCGCCACGGGCCGAGCAGGTTGGCCACGCGCACCCGGTCGATCAGGCGCTGCGCCAGGAACTGGTTCAGCGGCGGCAATTCGATGGCGCGGTCGGCGATCAGCTCGATCATGGTGCCGCCGGCGCCGAACGCGATCACCGGGCCGAACGGCTCGTCGGTGATGACGCCGATGTAGAGCTCGCGCCCGTTCGGCTTGCCCGACATGTTTTGCACCGTGACGCCGTTCAGGCGCGCCTCGGGACACAGGCGGGTGACGGTGGCCATCATGTCCTGCCAGGTGTCGCGCACGGCGGCGGCGTTGTTGATGTTGAGCGCCACGCCGTGCACGTCCGATTTATGGCTGATGTCGGCCGAATCGATCTTCAGGGCCACCGGATAGCCGAGCTGGTTGGCCACCAGGATCGCCTCGCTGGCCGAACGCGCCAGCATGGTCTTGGTGACCGGAATGTGGAAGGCCGCCAGGAGCGCCTTCGACTCCATTTCGGTGAGCACCTTGCGCCGCTCGGCCAGCACGCTCTCGATCAGGATGCGGGCGCCCTCCAGGTCCGGCTTGGCCAGCTGCGACAGGGGCGGCGGCGATTGGCGCAGCAATTGCTGGTTCTTGTGGAACAGCAGGATGTTGTTGAAGGCGTCGACCGCCGCCTCGGGCGTGCGGAAGGTCGGGATCAGGGCCGCGCGCAGGATGTTGCGCGCGCCGATCACCTGCTCGTCGCCCATCCAGCAGGTGATCAAGGGCTTGCCGACCGACTTTTGCAAGTCCGCCAGCTCCTGCGCGATGGCGTCGCTGTCGACCCCCGGCTTGGGCGAGAGGATCACCAGGATGCCGTCCACGCTGCTGCTGTGGACGCAGGCCTTGACGGCGGCGCCGTAATGGGCCGGCACGGCGTCCTCGGCCAGGTCGATCAGGTCGTGCAGGGTGGCCAGCGGCGACAGCTGCGGCTTGAGCGCGGCGGCCTCCTCGGCCGGCAGCGAGACCACGTCCAGATTCAGGTCGTTGGCCCAGTCGGCCGCCAGCACGCCCGGCCCGCCGCCGTTGGTGATGATGGCCAGGCGGTTGCCGACCGGCAGATAGCGCGCCGACAGGCACTTGGCGGCCGAGAACAATTGCACGAAGGTGCGCACGCGCACCGCGCCGGCGCGCTGCAGGGCGGCGTCGAACACGTCGTCGCTGCCGACGATGGCGCCGGAGTGGGTCAGCGCCGCCTTCGAGCCGGCCGGCCGGCGCCCGGCCTTGAGCACGATCACCGGCTTGACGTTGGCGGCCGCGCGCAGCGCGCTCATGAAGCGGCGCGCGTCGCGGATGCCCTCCAGGTAGACCACGATGCTTTGCGTGGCGCGGTCCTCGGCCAGGAAGTCGAGCACCTGGGCCATGTCGACGGCGGTGTTGGCGCCGAGCGAGATGACCGAGGAAAAGCCGACCCCGTTCTTGGCGGCCCAGTCCAGCATCGAGGTAGTCAGGGCGCCCGACTGCGACACCAGCCCGAGCGCGCCGTCCTGCGCCAGGCGCCCCAGCGCGCTGGCGTTGAGCAGCGCGCGCGGGCGCTGGAAGCCCATGCAGTTGGGGCCGAGCAGATAAATGCCGTGCTGCTGGGCGATGGCGTGCAATTGCCCGGCCAGCGCGGCATCGACCCCGCTTGATATGATCAGCGCCGCCTTGCACTGGGTGCGGCCGGCCACCTCCAGCGCCTCGCACAGCTGCTCGTGCGGCAGGGCGATGACGGCCAGGTCGGAATGCGAGTGCGCCAGGTCGCTCAGGCGCCCGCTCATGCCGACGTCGAGGAAGGTCAGCGGCCCCTGGAAGCCGCCCTTTTGAAGATGCTCAACGACCAGACGGGCGTGTGCGCTCTGCTCATCCGGTGTATTCATGTCTCCCGCAAACACGACGATCGAGCGGGGGGAAAACAGGGGTGTCAGATAGTGCTTGTCCATTACTGGCTCCAAATTGAGATGCGACCGGGGTCGAGGATGATAATGCGTTAATCGGCGCCGATTAATACTTTCACGTGCGCGGCCGCGCTGCGGCCCAGCGGCGAGAGCACGTAGCCGCCTTCCAGGCAGGACACGATGCGGCCCTGGCAATGCCGCGCGGCCACCTGCACCAGCTGGCGCGTGACCCATTCATAGTCGGCCTCGACCAGCCCGAGGTTGCCCATGTCGTCCTCGCGGTGGGCGTCGAAGCCGGCCGAGATGAACAGCATCTGCGGCTTGAACGCCTCGAGCGCCGGCAGCCAGCCGGTTTCGACCGCCTCGCGGAACGGCGCGCTGCAGGAGCGGGTCGGCAGGCCGACGTTGATCATGTTGGCGCCGCGCGGATTGCTGCCGCAAAACGGGTACAGGCCTTCCTCGAAAATCGAGCACATCAGCACGCGCGGATCGTCGTACAGGATGTCTTCGCTGCCGTTGCCGTGGTGGACGTCGAAATCGATCAGCGCCACGCGCTCGAGTCCGTGTTCGTTGAGGGCGTGGCGGATGCCGACCACGATGTTATTGAAGAAGCAGAAGCCGCCGGCGGCGGCGCGCTCGGCGTGGTGGCCGGGCGGGCGCACATTGCAAAAGCCGACCGGCGCCTTGCCGGTGATCACCAGGTCGGTTGCCAGCACCGCCGCGCCGGCCGCGCGCAGCGCCGCCTGGTACGAATATTGGTTGATCTTGGTGTCCGGGTCGATCTGGGCGTAGCCCTCGGTCGGCACCTGCGCCGCCAGCTCATGGATGTAGAGCGACGAGTGGGCCTGCGCCAGCTGGTGCTCGGTGGCCAGCGGCGCGTCGTAGGGCTGCATGTAGTCGAGCAGGCCCTTGATCAACAGCTGGTCGTTGACCGCGCCGATGCGCTCGGGACACTCCGGGTGTTGGTCGCCCATTTCATGTTTGATGCAATCACTGTGGGAAATATATGCTGGCAGCATGTGATTCCTGGTTTAAAGGTGGGGCCTGGTCTCCACAGGCCGGATGGGGTACTTTTTTATTATTGAAAACCAGCAACATCATAGCCTGTGCAGTAACTAAAAAGCAAGATGCGGCCGCAGTTGTGGATATTTAATTGATAACACCTGTTGCGGCGAGGACTTTATTTCCGGCTCAATTCTACGCCGGAAATGAAGCCGCTTGGAGCCCGCGTGGATGGGGGGGGGCGGCCGCGGACGGCGCCCCGAAAGGCCGGCCCGCCCGT
>JACMLV010000744.1 GCA_014379395.1 Burkholderiaceae bacterium | reverse complement strand
GATCGGCATGGCCGCGCCGTGGCTCAAGCGCTGGCTGGCCGCGCCGCCCGACATGCTGGCCGGCGACAACCACATGCCGCGCGTGAACGCGCCCAAATCGGGGCAGTCGGAGCGCCTGACGGTGTCGCCCGGCAAGGAGGAGCAGGGCGTGTTCAACATGCCGGGCGGGCAGAGCGGGCATCCGTGGTCGCCGTTTTTTCTGGCCGGCCACGACGACTGGGTCAAGGCGCGTCCGACGCCGTTGCTGCCCGGCGCGGCGCGCCACACGCTGACCTTGACGAGCGAGTGATGCGGGCGGGCGGTGCGCCATTGGGGGCGCCGCCGCGCGCACTTTGACTACTTTGGAGAATAAAATTTCCTGTTTGAATTTAAACCTGCTTGGAACAGTCGGCATCACGCGCGCCGGCGCGCCCGTTGGCGACAAACTCCACATCAAGGCGCTGGCGCTGCTGGCCTATCTCGCCATTGAAAATCGCGCCCACTCCAGGGAGGCGTTGGCCGAACTGTTTTGGCCGGGCATTCCACATGACGCGGCGCGCAATAATCTGCGCCAATCCGTTTTCCAATTGCGCCAGGCCTTGGGCGAGGGTTTCTTTCTCGCCGTCCACGACAGCCTGCATTTGAGTCGGGAAAAGATCGATCTGGACACGACGCAATTCCTTGGCCCGATCACGCCGGGGATGGGCCTCGACCAAATGGAATCGCAACTGGATTTCTATCGGGGGACTTTCCTTGACGGCAAGACGCTTGACCATTGCCCGAATTTCGCCGACTGGCTGATGATCAAGCGGGAAGCCTACCGCCAGCACGCGCTCGGCCTGCTTGAGCGTTTGCGCGAGGGCCACGAGCGAAAAGGCCAACTGGAGCAGGCCCTCCACTTCGCGCGCCGCCGCGTCGAACTCGAACCGTGGGACGAGGATGGGCAGTGCGAGCTGATGCGCATGCTGGCCGTGAACGGGCAAACCGGCGCGGCGCTGGCCCAGTTCGAATCCTACCGGCGCATGTTGCAAAACGAATTGGACGGCTCGCCCGAGGCGCGCGCGATTGAACTTTTCAACCGGATCAAGGCGGGCCGCCTGCAGCCGGCCGAATCCGGCGCCAAGCCACGCGAGAGCGGCGCCGAGCGACGCCAGGTGACCGCGCTCTACTGCGGCTTTTCCGTTTCCGGCCCGATCGATCCGGAGGAAATGCCGGAACGGTGGCAAACCATCCAAAAGAGGGTAAATGAAATCATTCGCCAATTCAACGGCCATGTCGCCCAAAGCCACGGCGCGGCCGCGCTCGGCTATTTCGGCTATCCCGTCGCCCATGAGGACGCGGCGCGCCAAGCGGTGCGCGCCGCGCTCGCCCTGCTTCAATTGAATGACGGCGACCTCCAAATCAGAACCGGGCTGCACACGGGAATCATCATCACCGGCGCCGACCTTCCCGACGCGGTGGGACTGACCTCCGCGCTCGCCATCCGCCTGAGCGAAGCGGCGCATCCCTTGCTGATCAGCGAAGCGACGCGGCAGCTGGTGGCGGGCTATTTTCACATCGAGTCGGTGGGATCGCGCCGGATCGAGGGCCAGGCGCAAGCGGTTCGGGTGCATCGGGTGATCGCCGAGAGCGGCGCGCTGCACCGGCTCGATGCGGCCGATTCGCTGACCCCGTTCGTCGGCAGGGCCGGCGAAATCGCGCTCCTCATGAATTTGTGGCAAGGAGCCAGACAAGGCGACAGCCGGATCGCGCTGATCAGGGGCGAGGCCGGAATCGGCAAGTCGAGGTTGCTGCACACGCTGAAAGAGCGCCTCGGCGACGAGCGCCACACCCTGCGCGAACTGCGCTGTTTTCCGCAATTTCGCCAGTCGCCGTTCCAGCCGCTCATCGCCATGATCGAATCGCTTTGCCGCTTCGAAGCGGGCGAGGCGCCGCAAGCCAAATTCGACAAGCTGGTGCGCCATCTGGCCGAGCACTATCCCCAAGCCGATGAACGCGCCGCGGCGCTGCTGGCGCAACTGCTGTCCCTGCCCGCCGCGCTGGCGGGCGGCCCCGCGCCCCAAATTCAAAAGGAAAAACTCGGCGTCCTGCTCGACTTGCTGTCCATGCTGGCCGCCAAGCAGCCCGTGCTCTATATCGTCGAGGATCTGCACTGGATCGATCCTTCCACCCTGGAATTGCTGACCCTGTTCGCCCAGACCCGACGGGAAGGGCCCGTCCTGGTCCTGCTGACGGCCAGGCCCGAGTTCAATCCGCCCTGGAGGGCGGGCGATGGGACGGCGATCGACCTGCCGCCGCTGGCGCGCGACGAGGTGGCGGCCATGGTGGCTTTTTGCGGGGGAAATATTCCGCAGAAAACCTTGGAGCGCATCGTGACGCGCACCGACGGCATTCCGCTGTATGTCGAGGAAATGACAAAAATGGCGCAGGACGGACTGGAAAACATCCCGGCGACCCTGCACGACCTGCTCGCCGTCAAACTGGACGGCGTCGGGGCGGCCAAGCGCACCGCGCAGCTTGCCGCGACCATCGGACGGGAATTCGATCTGGATTTGTTGCGCCAGATTTCCCCCGTCCCCCCCGCGCTGGAAGAGCGGCTGGGGCAATTGCGGGCCGCCGGCCTGATCAAATCCGGCGCCAAGCGGGTCTTTCAATTCACGCACGCGCTGATCCAGGAGGCGGCCTACCAGTCCCAGACCAGGCCGGATCGCCAGGCGGCCCATCGGCGCATCGCGGAAGCATTGCTGCTGCAAACGGACCATGCCAATGCCCAGCCGGAAATCGTGGCGCGCCACCTGGCCGCGTGCGGCGAGGCGGGGCGGGCGATCGAATACTGGCTCAAGGCGGGAAAGCGCGCCAGCCAGCATGGCGCCAACGCCGAGGCGATCGAACATTTCAACGACGCCCTGCGCCTGATCGCGCTGCCGCCGATGGCGACGGACGCGCGCCGGGGCGAGCTCGAATTCGCCTTGCAGGTCGGCCTTGGCGTGGCGCTGCACGCCGCCCACGGTTACGACTCGGCGCAGGCATCCGAGGCGTTCGCGCGCGCGATGCAGTTGTGCGGGCAAGACGCCAGCGCCGAAGCCTTCCAGACGATCTGGGGCGTCTGGGTCGGCAAGATGGGCAACTTCCCGTCCGCGCTGGCATTCGCGCAGACCCTGCTGGGGCTGGCGGAACAACTCGCCGATCCGGTTTTGCTGATTCAGGCGAATTATGTGCTGGGCAACAATACGCTGTTCCTCGGCCAATTCGACACATCGCGCGCCCACACCCAATTGGCCATCTCGGCGTGCCGTGCGGCGCACCATGAAAAACTGGTCGAGACCTTCGGCGAAAACACGTGCGTCACCAGCGGCGCCTTTCTCTCCTGGGCGCTCTGGTTCCTCGGCTTTCCGGATCAAGCGCGACAAGCGAGCGACGATTCCATCGGCTTGGCGCGGCGCATCGCCCACCCGCACAGCCTCGGCTTCGCGCTCGCCTTCGGCGCCTCGTTGCGCTGCTCGATGCGGCAAGACGGCGCGGCCTTGGCGCTGGCCGAGGAATCGCTTGCGTTGGCGGACCAGCACAACAATCCGCTGTGGCTGGCCTGCGCGGTCATGATCAAGGGATGGGTGGCGGCCGTGCGCGGCCAAAGCGGCGCCATCGCACAAATCGAGCAGGGCATCGCCACCCAGCGTCTGGTGCACGAGGCATCGGCGGTCGTCTTCCAGGCGCCCTTGGCCGACGCGCATTACTGCCTTGGCCAATACGAAGCCGCTTCAAGCGCGGTGGACCGGGCCCGCCAGGCCGGCGCGGTCATCGGCGACAGCCATTTCGAGGCGGAGCTATGCCGGCTCAAGGGGGAATGCCTGCTCGGGCTCGCCACCGGCAACGAACGGGAGGCCGAAGCCTGTTTCAGAGATGCCCTCGCGGTCAGCCGCCGCCAGGGGGCCAAATCGCTCGAACTGCGCGCCGCGACGAGCCTGGCCAGGCACTTCGGTCAAAGCGACTTGTTGCAAGACGTCTACGCGTGGTTCACCGAAGGCTTCGACACGCCCGATCTCATCGAGGCGCGCGACCTGCTCGCCGGCGCGGCCGGCGCCGATCGCATCATTCCAGCGTAAAAAAGCCGCCCCGGCCGCCTTCCCGGCGCCGGTCGCGCGGCCAAATCTCCCCGCTTCGAACGCACTGCGCCATCGCACCGCGCCCCGGCGCGTTGACGACCGGCTCAACGGTCGGGTGTTCCGTCCCATTCGCGCCATCGGCCAGCAAATGCTCAGCTAACGGTCATAATTTATTCTGGGCAATATTCACCATTTCCCGAATCCTCTCCGCAAGAAGGGAACCATCCCATGCTCAAGAGTAATCCCCAGAAAATGAACCAAGCGACTGCCGTTTGGACTGGAAGCGAAGAAATCCCTTCCGCTCAAACCAGCGCCTTTGCGCCAACCAATCCCGGCCGCGCTGATTCTCAAGCAGAACCGATTGGCGCCGATCAGATGCGCGCGCATCAAATCAGGAGCGCCGCTGCGGCGCTCAACAATGGCCGGCTGGAGGTCGCCTTTATTGACGCCGGGGTGGCGGATCACCGGGCGCTGCTGGACGGGGTTCGCGCCGGGGTCGAGGTGGTCCTGATCGATGCGGGCGAAAGCGGCCTGGCCCAGATGGCGCGATGGGCGGCAACCCACAGCGGCTACGACGCCATCCACGTGTTGTCGCACGGTGCGCAAGGTTCGATCCGTTTGGGGGACGACACGATCAGCGCATCGAGCCTGTCCGACGCCGGTGTGAAAACCGCCTTGTCGACGCTGGGGCGAGCCCTCGCGGCGGACGGGGATTTGCTGCTCTACGGTTGTTCGGTGGCGGCGGGCGAGGCCGGCCAGGCGTTCATCGCCGACCTGGCCGGCGCGACGGGGGCGGACGTCGCCGCGTCCACCGATCTCACCGGCGGCGTTGCGGTGGGGGGCGATTGGGATCTGGAAAAAAGCGCGGGTGCCATCGAAACCGGTTTGTTTGCAAACCGCGCAGTTCTCGACGCCTATGACCACCAGCTCGCCTATACCGGCACGATCGATTTCGAAAATGTTCCCGGTGGCGACACTAGCGGCCTCGTCGCGGTGGGAAGTTACACTTTGGTGGCCACGACGACATCCCTTCACCATGACGTCGTGGTCCAGCACAACATGTTTGACATCAAGGGGACAACGCAACTTCTTTTCGGTGGAATGACTTCCGTACCTTATGACTTTGTCGACACCTTAATGCATGTCGACCCTCCTGATAAGCACACATTACGTTTCTCCAACAATGAAACGTTCGACATTTCCGGGTTTTACTATCAAAATTACAGCGTGATGCTTGCAGGAAACACGTCCAATTACGCTTATTTTGTATTCGAAGGCTTTAACGGAGAGACATCTCAGGGTGTTTTCACTACGCAAAATATGGGCGACCGGGCAACTGGTATGTTCGTGAACCTTGGTTTAACTGGAATTACCAAGCTGGTTTTTTATAAGCAGTACGTAAATGGTGGTGATCGCACTTCTGCCATATATATCGACGATCTCCAGATCGCTAATCTTCGCGACGCTACGGCGCCGGTGATCACCGGCGTGTCGATTCCCAACGCCGCCATGAATGTGGGCGCCGTGGTGACCGCCACGATCGCGGTGGCTGCCGACGCCGACGTGCAGACGCTGGCCAGCGGCACCATCGGCGGCTTCGCGCTGGGCGGCCTGACCAAGGTCAGCAACACCAGCTACACCGCCACCTTCACCGTGGCCGAGGGCGGCAGCGATGTGGCGGCCAGCTCGGACATCCCCGTCAGCCTGGTGCTGACCGACCCGGCCGGCAATGTCTCCACCACCTACAGCACCCCCATCGCGCAGGCCGCCGATCATATCGACGCCAACCGTCCGGTCATCACCGCCGTGACCATTCCCGACTCGCTTATCAGGGTGAACGACGTTGTCACCGCCACCATCACGGTGGCGTCGGACGCCGACGCCTTGACGCTGGCCAGCGGCGCCATCGGCGGCTTCACCCTGGCCGGCCTGACCAAGCTCAGCGCCACCAGCTACACCGCCACCTTCACCGTGGCCGAGGGCGGCGCCGACGTCGCCGCCGGCGCCGGCATTCCGGTCAGCCTGGCGCT
>JACMLV010000743.1 GCA_014379395.1 Burkholderiaceae bacterium | reverse complement strand
GGTTTCGACCACAGCACGCGCTCGCCGACGGGGATCGATTTTCCGGCGACCTGCGTGGACAGATCGAACCTCGGCTTGCCATAGCGCCGTGTCGCGCGCTCGAACAACTCCGCGGAGGCCGCCATCCACCGCGCGAACGGCGTGTGGACATAGGGGTTCAGCGGATTGGTGGCGTCGGCCACATAACTGGCGAAGCCGCGCTCGGCGTCATCGAGCAGGCGTTCGATTTCCGCGTCGGCGCCGCGCCCGCGCACCCCGGCCAGATCGCGCCGAAACATGGCCGCCGCCTCGAGCGCCGGTTGCTTCGCCGCGGCGCGCATCCGCCGCTCGACTTTCGCCAGGTTGACCTGGGCCGAGCGCAGATCGGCGAGCGCGCCGAGATCCTCCTCCTGGATGCGCTGCACGGTTGCGCTCAGCGTGCCCAGGGTCGAGATGCCGATCAAGCCGACCGCCAGCGCGACCGCCAGGCCCGAGCCGATGCACACCAACAGCCGGGGACCGAATTTTTGACGCTCCAGCCAATGCATAAAGACGTGCATGAACCATCCCTTTGCTGAGCTTGACTATCCAGAATTAATCGAGGCGCTCTCCCGGCAGGGGCTCGATCGGGCGCACCGTCGTCGCCCGGTTCGCATCGCCGTCGGCAAAGCGCGCCGCGATGGCGCGGAACTCGTCCTGCCGCGCGACGAAGGCGTCGACGATGTCCGGATCGAAATGCCGTCCGCGGCCTTCCAGGATGAGCGCGAACGCCTGTTCGTGCGACATCGGCTCCTTGTAGACGCGCCGGCTGATCAGCGCGTCGTACACGTCGGCCACCGCCATCAGGCGCGCCGAGATCGGGATCGCGTCGCCGCTCCTGCCGGTCGGGTAACCGCTGCCGTCCCACTTCTCCTGGTGGTAGTAGGCGATCTCCTTGGCGAAGTGCAGGAAGCCGACCTGCATGCCGAGCTGCTTCTCGGCCTGGGCGATGGCGTCGCGGCCGAGCGTGGTGTGGGTCTTCATGATCGCGTACTCGTCATCGGTGAAGGCGCCCGGCTTCAACAGGATGCGGTCGGGAATGCCGACCTTGCCGATGTCGTGCAGCGGCGCCGACTTGAACAGCATGTCCATGGTCTGCTCGGTCAGGAAGGCGGCGAAGCGCGGGTGGTTTTTGAGCTGTTCCGACAGCGCCCTCACGTAATGCTGGGTGCGGCGGATGTGGTTGCCGGTCTCGGAGTCGCGCGTTTCCGCCATCGAGGCCATGGCCAGGATCGTCACGTCCTGGATCGCCGCCAGCTCCCGCGTGCGGCGCGCCACCTCCGCTTCGAGGAAGGCGTTCTGGTCGCGCAGGAAATTGGCGGCGGCGCGGTTTTCCAGTTGCGTGCGGACCCGGGCCAGCATGATCGGCGGCGAAATCGGCTTGGTCAGGTAATCGGCCGCGCCCATTGCCAGGCCCTTCCGCTCGTCCTCCTCGGCGCTCAACGCGGTCAGGAAAATGACGGCGATGTCGCGCGTGGCCGGATCGGCCTTGACCGCGCCGATCACGTCGTAGCCGGACAGGCCGGGCATATTGATGTCGAGCAGGATCAGGTCGGGCTTGGCGTCGCCGCGCAGGTACCTGAGCGCTTTCTCCCCGCTGTTGGCGACCTTGACCTGGTACAGGCCCTTCAGCAGTTCGGCCATCATGGTCAGATTGTCGGCCGTGTCGTCGACCACCAGTATGGTGGGCTTGCTTTGTCCCGGCTGCATATTTGTTTTCTGCATCACTTCCCCCTGGGAGTTCGCCGCCCCCGTGGCCACCGCATGAGCATTGACCAATTGATTATAGCCCCAGTGCAATCGGAATTTACCGAATCGGTGGGGAAATCGGCTTACGCCGCCGCGCCGCGAGTTACCAAGTCATTAACGTGACATATTCAATCGCTATTCTATTTTCAGCCGGCAACATTTGGCGACACCCGATCCGGCCGCGGCGCGCACTTTCCGATCGAGAGCGCGGCGCTTGGCGACCGGACACACGAATGGCTTGAACACGACTTCAATTCAAAGGGCGAAACATGAAGATCCATCTCCTCAATATCGGCACCCGGCTGCGACTCGGCTTCGGCGCGGTGCTGCTCTTGTTGGCGGCCATCATCGGCCTGGGCGTCGCGCGCCTGGGCGACTTGAACACCGACATGAATAAAATCGTTCAGGGAACGTTTCCGAAGGTGCTGCTGGCGCAGCAAATTCTGAACAACAACTATCAGATCGCGCGCTCGGTGCGCAATGCGATGCTCGAGACCAATCCACAGACCGTGTCCAAGCATTTGCAGCTGATCGACGACATCCGCGGCGAGGCGGGCGCCGCCATCGACCGCTTCGACGCGCTCGCCAAATCGGCCAAGGGCAGCGAGCTGTTCGCCGCGGTCAAGCTGGCCAACACCGGCTATCTGCAAATCCTCGACCAGGTGCTCAGGCTGCGGGCCGGCGACCAGCAGGAAGCCGCCCTCGCCCTCTTGCTCAACAACGCCGCCACCGCCCACATGCTGCAGGCGATCACGACGCTGATCTCGCACGAGCACGACCAGATGGAAAACGGCCGCGTCAACGCCGAGACGACCTACATCGACTCGCGCAACCTGCTCGGCGCGCTCGGCCTGGCGGCACTGGCGCTGGGCGCGCTGCTGGCCTGGGCCGTCGCCGCCTCGATCACGCGGCCGCTCGAACAGGCGGTGAAACTGGCGCGCAGCGTCGCGGCCGGCGACCTGAGCAGCGAAATTGAAGTCGCGTCGAACGACGAGACCGGTCAGCTGCTCCTGGCGCTCAAGGACATGAACGGCAAGCTGCGCCGGATCGTCGAGCAGGTGCGCACCGGCACCGACACGATCGCCACCGCGTCCAACGAGATCGCGCACGGCAACCTGGACTTGTCCGAGCGCACCGAACAACAGGCCGGCGCCTTGCAGGAAACGGCCGCCGCGATGGAGCAGATCACCGCCACCGTGCGCCAAAACGGCGAGAACGCGCGCCAGGCCAACGCGATGGCGGCCTCGGCGTCCAGCGTGGCGAGCAAGGGCGGCGTGGTGGTGGCGCAGGTGGTCGAGACGATGGGCGCGATCAACGAATCGTCCAAGAAGATCGTCGACATCATCGCCGTCATCGACGGCATCGCCTTCCAGACCAACATCCTGGCCCTGAACGCGGCCGTCGAGGCGGCCCGGGCCGGCGAACAGGGGCGCGGCTTCGCGGTCGTCGCCACCGAAGTGCGCAACCTGGCGCAGCGCTCGGCCGGCGCGGCCAAGGAGATCAAGGCCTTGATCGTCGACTCGGTCGAGCGGGTCGAGGCGGGCGGCAAGCTGGTCGACGAGGCCGGCGCCACGATGGACGAGATCGTCGCCAGCGTGCAGCGCGTCACCGACATCATGGGCGAGATCGCCTGCGCCGGGCGCGAGCAGGAGACCGGCATCGGCCAGATCAACCAGGCGATCGGCCAGATGGACGCGGTCACCCAGATGAACTCGGCGCTGGTCGAGGAGGCCGCCGCCGCCACCGCCGCGCTGCACGAGCAGGCCGACCAGCTGTCGCGGGTGGTCGGGGTGTTCAAGCTCGACGCGGCGCCG
>JACMLV010000742.1 GCA_014379395.1 Burkholderiaceae bacterium | reverse complement strand
CTGCACCAGCGTGTCGGTATCGGGAATGGCGGCATGCTCCGCATGTTCCGGCGCCGTGCTGGAGGTGAAAAACGCCACGCTGCGCGACACGCCGCGCTTGGTCAGCGGCTGTTTGGTGGCCGCCGCCGCCGCCACTGCCGTGGTAATGCCCGGCACCACCTCGACCTCGATGCCGGCTTCTTCCAGCGCGCGCAGCTCTTCGTCGGCGCGCCCGAACAACATCGGGTCGCCGCCTTTCAGGCGCACCACCAGTTGATGGCGGCCGGCATTGTCAACCAGCTGGGCGTTGATGTCGTGCTGCGCGGTGGAGCGCTGGCCGGAGCGCTTGCCGACCGAGATCTTCTCGGCCTGCGGGCACAGTTCCAGCATTTCCTCGGTCACCAGCGCGTCGTGCAGCACCACGTCGGCTTGCGCCAGCAGGCGCGCACCGCGCAGGGTGATGAGATCCTGCGCGCCGGGACCGGCGCCGATGAGATATACCTTGCCCCAAGTTGGCATCAAACGAATCCTTACCGATGAGATGTCGGGATGACAGCTCAGCCCAAGCGAATCATACCTGCAGCCACGGTCTGGTGGGTGACTTCATCGATCAGGATGAAGGCGCCCGTTGCGCGGCTGTCGGTGTAGTCGTCGGCCGCCAGCGCTTGCTGCACGTTGAGCGAAATGCGCGCCACGTCGTTCAGCTTCAGCGTCTCGGCGCTGCTGCGTTCCTGCGTGTTGATGTCGAGCAGCGATTCGATGCCGGTGATCTTGGCGGAGGTCTGCTTGGTGCCGTGCTTGATCCAGTACTTGCGGCGCAGGTCCAGCGCGTCTTCCGACAGCCAGCACACGTCCGCGTTCAAGGTCTTCAGCAAGGTCGCAGGCTGCTCGCTGCTGGCCAGCAGGTCGCCGCGCGAGATGTCCAGGTATTCGTTCAGCAGCAAGGTCACCGACTGGCCGGCCGACGCCGACTGGTGCGAGCCTTCCAGGGTCAGGATGTCCTTGACCGTGGCGCTCTGGCCCGAAGGCTGGACCACCAGCTTGTCGCCGACGCTGACCTTGCCCGCTTCAATCCGGCCCATATAGCCGCGGAAGTCGTTCGCTTCGTGGCCGTTGTGGCGTGCCACCAGCTGCACCGGGAAGCGGAACGGGGCGTCATGCGACTCGTCGTAGACCGACAGCGATTCGAGCAGCTCGATCAGGGTCGGGCCGCTGTACCAGCCGAGCTTGTCGCCGCGCTCGACCACGTTGTCGCCGGTCAGGGCCGACAGCGGAATCGGGGTGATGTCCTTCAGACCCAGGGTCTGCGCGAATTCCTTGTAGGCGCCGACGATGCGGTCGTAGACGCTCTGGTCGTAGTTGACCAGGTCCATCTTGTTGACGGCGACGACCACGTGCTCGATCTGCAGCAGGTGGGCGATGGTCGAGTGGCGCTTGGTCTGGATCAGCAGCTCGACGCTGCCGTCGTCGCCCAGTTTCACCTTCGACACGTCGATCAGGATGATGACCGCGTCGGCGGTCGAGGCGCCGGTGACCATGTTGCGCGTGTACTGCTCGTGGCCCGGGGTGTCGGCGATGATGAACTTGCGCTTCGGCGTGGCGAAGTAGCGGTAGGCCACGTCGATCGTGATGCCTTGTTCGCGCTCGGCTTCCAGGCCGTCGGTCAGCAGCGACAGGTCGACGGTGTCGCCGACGGTGCGCTTGTGCTTGGAGCGCGACATCGCGTCGAGCTGGTCGGCGAAGATGCCCTTGCTGTCGAACAGCAGGCGCCCGATCAGCGTGCTCTTGCCGTCGTCGACGGAGCCGGCGGTGATGAAGCGCAGCATGCCGCGCTCGCTTGGAATGTGTGCCGCTGCTACTGGATTGGTGACTGCGTTCATCAGAAATACCCTGCTTTCTTACGTTTTTCCATCGACGCTTCCGAGGTCTGGTCGTCCATCCGGGTCGCGCCGCGTTCGGTGATCTGTGTGACTGCCGTTTCGGCGATGATCTGCTCGACCGTCGAGGCGTCCGAGGACACCGGGCAGGTGCAGGAGATGTCGCCCACGGTGCGGAAACGCACCACCTGGGTTTCGACGGTTTCGCCCGGCAGCGGCGGGGTCAGGTCGGTCAGCGGCACCAGCAGGCCGTTGCGTGGAATCACCTGGCGCTCGTGCGCGAAGTAGATCGGCGGCAATTCGAGTTTTTCGCGGGCGATGTATTGCCACACGTCGAGCTCGGTCCAGTTCGAGATCGGGAACACCCGCATGTTCTCGCCCGGATGCACGCGCGTATTGTACAAATCCCACAGCTCGGGACGCTGGGCCTTCGGGTCCCATTGGCCGAACTCGTCGCGGAAGGAGAAGATGCGCTCCTTGGCGCGCGCCTTTTCCTCGTCGCGGCGGGCGCCGCCGATGCAGGCGTCGAACTTGTGTTCGGCGATCGTTTCGAGCAGCGTGACCGCTTGCGCGGCGTTGCGCGAATCGGTGGCCGGGTTGCGCAGGCGCACCGTGCCGCGCTGGATCGAATCCTCGACCGAGCCGACGATCAGGCGCTCGCCCAGTTCGGCCACGCGCTTGTCGCGGAAGGTGATCACTTCGGCGAAGTTGTGGCCGGTGTCGACGTGCACCAGCGGGAACGGGAACTTGCCCGGACGGAAGGCTTTTTCTGCGATGCGCAGCAGCACGACCGAGTCTTTGCCGCCCGAAAAGAGCAGCGCCGGGTTGGCGCATTCGGCCGCCACTTCGCGCATGATGTGGATGGCTTCGGACTCGAGGCTATCGAGGTGACGCTCGTTTAATGTGGTATTCATATTGCCTGACGGATCTCTTGTGTTATGGGTATTCAAGCGGGTATTCAAGCTGCGACGGATTTGATGCGGATAAGTTTGCCATCGACCATGTGCAGGCCGCATTCCTTGGAGTCGGGGTTTTCCCACCACCAGCGGCCGGCGCGCACGTCCTCGCCCGGTTGCACCGCGCGGGTGCAAGGCTCGCAGCCGATCGACGGGTAGCCCTGATCGTGGAGCGCATTGTACGGCACCTTGTTGGCGCGGATGTAATTCCAGACGTCCTCTTCGGACCAGTCGGCCAGCGGATTAAACTTGGTCATGCCGTGCGCGGCGTCGTCTTCCTCGACGTGCAGTTCGGCGCGCGTGGTCGACTGCGCGCGGCGCTGGCCGGTGACCCAGGCCTTGTTGCCGGCCAGGGCGCGCCCGAGCGGCTCGACCTTGCGCACGCGGCAGCATTCGCGCCGCATTTCGACGCTGTCGTAGAACGCGTTCAAGCCGTTTTGGGCGACGTAGGCCTCGACCGCCTCCGGTTGCGGCCGGAACAAAGCGATCTCATAGCCGTAGGTCGCCTTGACGGCGTCCAGCACGGCCAGGGTTTCGGCGTGCAGGCGGCCCGTTTCCAGCGAGAAGATGCCGATCGGCAGCTTGGCTTTGAGGATCAGGTCGGTGATCACCATGTCTTCGGCGGCCAGGCTGGAGGCGAACACGGCCGGCGAAAAGTCGCGCGCGATGCGCGCCAGGGTGGCGTTGGTGGCCTCGACCAGGGCGCCGATGTCCTTGCTTGTGTCTGTCATATGGGCTTTCGTTCAGATGCCGGCGGCGAGGTTGTTGTCCGGCGCCGGCACGTCGCGCTGATGGCGGCGGAACAGCGGCGTCTTCTCGTCCCACGAGGCCTGGTAGGTTTCCGAAAACACCGACAAACCCTTCAAGGCGTCGTGGATGCTGCGGTCCGGCCGCGGCGCGTAGGCGTCGAAGCCGACCCGCTGCATCGAAAACAACTGGTCGCGCAGGACGTCGCCGATGGCCCGCAGCTCGCCCTTGAAGCCGAGGCGGGCGCGCAGGTTGTAGGCCAGCGAATAGCCGCGGCCGTCGGTGAATTTCGGGAAGTCGATGGCGATCACGGCCAGCTGGCCGACGTCGCCGCCCAAGGCCTCGGGCCGCTCGTCGCTGGCGAGCCAGACGCCGATCCGCGGCAGGCGCGCGGCCAGCGTGGCGCGCTGCGCCAGCCAGACCGTCAGCGGCACGATGACTTTGTCTTCCGGCACCGTCACGTTGTCGGCGGCGTCGCCCTCGTCGAGGCGCAGCAGGCCCCAGTCGTTGGCCACCACGGCGCGGTTCTTAATAATCTCGGCGCGTACTTCAAACATATTCGTCCTCTCCCACCAGATGGCCGACCTTGATCGGCGTTGCATACACATATTCCTTGAACGGCGCCACGCCAATGCGATTGACGACGTCGACGAAGCGCTCGCCGGCGACGCGCTCGCGCACATACACCTCGAGCAGGCGGCCGACCACTTCCGGCATTTGCAGCGACGAGAACGACGGCCCGATGATCTTGCCGATCGCCGAGTCATTGCCCTGCGCGCCGCCGATCGACACCTGGTACCACTCGTTGCCGTCCTTGTCCACGCCCAGCACGCCGATGTTGCCGACGTGGTGGTGGCCGCAGGCGTTGATGCAGCCGGAGATGTTCAGTTCGATCTCGCCGATGTCGTGCTGGAAGTCCAGGTTGTCGAAGCGCTCGGCGATGGCGGCGGCGATCGGCAGCGACTTGGCGTTGGCCAGCGAGCAGAAGTCGCCGCCCGGGCAGCAGATCATGTCGGTCAGTAAACCGATGTTCGGCGTGGCCAGGCTGTGCGCCTTGGCTTGCTGCCACACTTCGAACAACTGATCCTGGCGCACATCGGCCAGCACCAGGTTCTGCTCGTGCGTGACGCGCAATTCGCCGAACGAATAGCGGTCGGCCAGGTCGGCGGCGAAATCCATCTGCTCGGCGGTGGCGTCGCCCGGCGGCACGCCGGTTTTCTTGAGCGACAGGATGACGGCGGCGTAGCCGGGCACCTTGTGGCGCATGATGTTGCGCTTGAGCCAGTTGGCGAAGGCCTTGTTGTCGGCGTGCTCGGCCAGCGGGTCGATGTTGGGCAGCGCCTGGTAGGCCGGCGGCTGGAAGTAGTTCGCCACGCGCGCCATTTCCTCGACCGTCAGCGTTTCCGGGTTGTCCTTCAGGTCGACCCATTCGGCCTCGACCTGGCGCGTGAACTCCTCGATTCCGACCGCCTTGAGCAAGATCTTGATGCGGGCTTTGTACTTGTTGTCGCGCCGACCGTACTGGTTGTAGACGCGCATGATCGCTTCGGTGTAGGTCAGCAGGTGCTGCCACGGCAGGAACTCGCGCACCACGCTGCCGAGGATCGGCGTGCGGCCCATGCCGCCGCCGGCCATCACCTTGAAGCCGACTTCGCCGGCCGCGTTGCGCACCACGGTCAGGCCGATGTCGTGCACGGCGATCGCCGCGCGGTCTTGCTCGGCGCCGTTGATGGCGACCTTGAACTTGCGCGGCAGCGCCAGGAATTCAGGGTGGAAGGTGCTCCACTGGCGCAGCACCTCGGCGTACGGACGCGGATCGATGATCTCGTCGAAGGCGACGCCGGCGAACGGGTCGGAGGTGGTGTTGCGGATGCAGTTGCCGGAGGTCTGGATCGCGTGCATCTCGACCGAGGCCAGCTCGGCGAGGATGTCGGGCGTCTGCTCCAGCTCGATCCAGTTGAACTGGATGTTCTGACGCGTGGTGAAGTGGCCGTAGCCGCGGTCGTAGCGGCGCGCGATGTGGGCGAACATGCGCATCTGCTTGGAGGCCAGCAGGCCGTAAGGCACGGCGATGCGCAGCATGTAGGCGTGGCGCTGCATGTACAGGCCATTTTGCAGGCGCAGGGGAAGGAATTCCTCCTCCGTCAATTCGCCCGCGATGCGGCGCGCCACCTGGTCGCGGTACTGGGCGATGCGTTCTTTGACGATGAGATGGTCATACTGGTCGTATTGGTACATATCAAAAATCCTAAAAAAAACCGGGACGACTATTTAGTCACTTACGAGATTAGTTTGAATGCGACGCCGGTCAAGGTCATGGCCAGCAGCGCCCGCAAAAATTTTTCCGGTACCGAGCGCGCGACCCAGGAACCGAGCGTGATGCCGGGAACCGAACCGAGCAGCAGCGAGAACAGCAACTCCCAGTGGATCGAGCCGAGCCACCAGTGGCCGAGGGCGGCGATGGCCGTCAGCGGCACGGCGTAGGCGATGTCGGTGCCGGCCACCTCGGCCGCCGTCATGCGCGGATACAGCATCACCAGCAGGGTCGCGCCGATGGCGCCGGCGCCGATCGACGAGACCGTCACCAGGGTGCCCAGCAGCGCGCCGGAGACGATCGTCGCCAGCTTCAGCTTGCTGCCATGCAGTTGCCTTTCCGGATGCGCATTGATCCAGGTCATCATTTTACTCTTGAACAGCAGGGCGACGACGGTCAGCAAGACCGAGCCGGCGATCGAGTAACGGATGATCTGGCCGATTTCCTTGGTCAGGCCGCCGAACGCCTTGAGCGCCAGGGTCGCCAGCACGGCGGCCGGCAGCGCGCCGATGCACAGGTGGCGCACCACGTCCCAGCGCACCGTGCCGCGCAGGCGGTGGGTGAAGGTGCCGGCGGTCTTGGTGATCGCGGCGAAGGCCAGGTCGGTGCCGACGGCGACCGAGGGCGGGACGCCGAACAGCAAGGTCAGCAGGGGCGTCATCAGCGAACCGCCGCCCACGCCCGTCATGCCGACCAGCAAACCGACCGCGAATCCAGAAATGATATAAGACAAAGTCATGTGTAGCCCCCCAAAGTACTCGCAATAGTAATAAACTCCGTCTTTATTCCCAACTACTTAGTATGCATTTGCTTATATGCGTTTTAGGTATAAGCACTTGCGCAAAAATAAGCTGCGACAATACCGGCTCAAAAATTTCCGGCAGTAATGAAGGGCAAGATCGCTATGAACCTCCACCAACTGCGCTTCGTGCGCGAGGCCGTGCGCCAAAACTACAATCTGACCGACGCCGCCAAGGCGCTGTTCACCTCGCAGCCGGGCGTCTCGAAGGCCATCATCGAACTGGAGGAGGAACTCGGGATCGACATCTTCTCGCGGCACGGCAAGCGCATCCGCGGGCTGACCGAGCCGGGCCGGCTGGTGCTGGCCTCGGTCGAGCTGATCATGCAGGAGATCGACAGTCTGAAGCGCATCGGCAAGGAGTACGCGGCCCAGGACAGCGGCAGCTTCACCATCGCCTGCACCCACACCCAGGCGCGCTACATGCTGCCGAAGGTGGTGCAGGCCTTCATGCAAAAATTTCCCAAGGTGCGACTGTCCCTGCTGCAGGGCAATCCGCACCAGGTCGCCGAGATGGTGCAGCGCGACCAGGCCGACCTGGCCATCGCGACCGAATCGATCACCGGCGTCGACAACCTGATCACTTTGCCGTGCTACCAATGGGAGCATGTGGTGGTGGTGCCGCCCGAACACCCGCTGCTGAAAACGAAGTCGGTGACGCTGGAAGAGATCGCCGCGTTTCCGCTGATCACCTATGACAGCGCGTTCGCCGGGCGCAGCAAGATCGACCATGCGTTCGAGTTGCGCGGGCTGAAGCCGGACATCCTGCTCGAGGCCATCGACGCCGACGTCATCAAGACCTATGTCGAACTGGGCATGGGCATTGGTATCATAGCGGGCATGGCGTTCGATCCCGAGCGCGACAAGAACCTGCGCGCGATCTCGGTCGGCCATCTGTTCGGCATGAACGTCTCGCGCGTCGCGGTCAAGCAGGGCGCCTACCTGCGCAGCTATATCTACACCTTCATTGAATTGCTCACGCCCACGCTGAACCGGAAACTGATCGAGCAGGCGATGAGCGGCGCAAAAGACAACTACGAATTGTAAGCAGAACCATCAATATGACAGACCAGAAAAACATCCTCATCACCGACCAGATGGCCCGCTATTACGCCCTGAGCGCGCAGCGGCACGACAGCGTGTACGACAAGCCGGAGCGCCAGGAAGACCTCGACGAGTTGCATGAAAAAGTGGCCGAGGCGCTGCGCGGCCACAAGGTGATCGAACTCGCCTGCGGCTCCGGCTACTGGACCGAGACCATTGCTCAAACGGCGGCCTCGGTGCTGGCCACCGATATCAACTCCGAAATGCTGGAACTGGCCGCGGCGCGCAAGCTCGACAACGTGGAGTTGCGCCAGGCCGACGCCTTCGACTTGCCGGCCGACCTGGGCGAATTCACCGCCTGCTTCGCCGGCCTCTGGTGGTCGCACGTCAAGCGCGAGGAGCAGGAGCGCTTCCTGGCGCACCTGCGCGCCCGGCTCGGCAAGAACATCTTGCTGGTCTTGATCGACAACACCTATGTCGAAGGCAGCAGCACCAGCATCGCCCGCACCGATGCCGAGGGCAACACCTATCAGATCCGCCGCGCGCCGGATGGTCAGCGCTACGAAGTGATCAAGAATTTTCCGTCCGACAGCACGCTGCGCAAGAAGATCGGCTCCTCGGTGCGCGAGATCCGCATCGCGCGCCTCGAGCATCATTGGATGCTCAGCTGTCGGCTCAAGTGACGAATTGGTAACTTCTTGTTGCGAAAAGTAGACAGCGGGCCGAAGTCACCGGCTTGAAATATTTAATCGACATAATCCGCTCTGTAATTTACGCAGCGTTTTATTTCATCAACTAAAAGTAGAGAATCTCAAGTGAAAAAACTTACTCTGGCAGCATTGGTCATCGGTGCTTTCGCAGCTTCGGCGCAGGCTCAGGCGCAGTCGAACGTCACGGTGTACGGCGTGGTCGACCTGGGTATCGCGAAGGCGAGCGGCAAGACTGTCGAAGAGCGTGAAAACCACGCGTCGCGCCTGGGCTTCAAGGGCGTCGAAGATCTGGGCGGCGGTCTGTCGGCCATCTTCAATCTGGAAAGCGAGATTCTGGCCGACACCGGCGCGCAAAAAGGCAATTTGTTCGACCGCCAGGCCAATGTTGGCGTCAAGGGCGGTTTCGGTGCCGTCTCCCTGGGCCGCACCAAGAACCTGGTCGACAGCGCCCAGGCGCGGGTCGAGCCGTTCAACGCCGACGGCGTGATCGGTAAAGTCAACGAAACGATGATGCGCGTCGGCGTATCGGCTTCGCGCGTCAGCAACGCCATCACCTACCACAGCCCGAATTTCAGCGGCGTGGTCCTGAGCGCTCAATATGTGCTGAGCGAAGTGTCCGGCGCCAACGCCGGCTACGATCTGCTGGCAACCTACGACAATGGCCCAGTCAGCCTGCACGCCGGCTACGAGAAGAAAGTGCAAACCGCGTCGTCGGCAGTCAAGCCAACCATGTACGTCCTCGGTGGCGCTTACAAATTCGGCGCCGCCAAAGTGACGGCCGCCTATGCGAAGGGCGACACCAAGGTCGCCGGCACCCGCGATTTGTCGAAGTCGACCGGTAAATATGATGCCTATCTGCTCGGCTTCATCTACAACGTCGGCAGCGGCGACGCCAAGGCGGTGTATGGCAAGGGCAAGAAAACCGTCGCCGGCTTCTCGGACATCGACACCGTCAAGGAGTTTGGCATCGGTTACGACCACCACCTGTCCAAGCGCACCGACCTGTACGCTTATGCCGGCCGCGAGCGCGTCACCTCGGTGACCTCGTACCAGATGGGCATTTCCCACAAGTTCTAAGCGTTTGCCGCAAGGCGCAAACAAAGCAGCAACCTGAAGAGGCGTCCAGTAGGGCGCCTTTTTTACTTAAGACGGCAGCGGCAGGGAGATATCGATCCTGGTGCCGCCATCGCCGCTGATGCGGATATCCCCATGCAAGCCCCAGACCCGCTCGCGCATGCCGAGCAGGCCGAAGGATGAGGCCTTGTCGATGTCGCGCTCGTCGATGCCGCGCCCGTCGTCCTGGATCGAAATGGCGAGTTGGGAGTCGACCCGGTGCAGCGCCACCGTCACGCTATGGGCTTGGGCGTGGCGCGCGATATTGGTCAGCGACTCCTGCACGATCCGATAAATGGCGGTGCTGTAGTCATCATCGAGCGTCAGCTCGGCCTCATCGGCCAGCAAGTTAAATTCGATCGGATGGCGCGCGGTGAATTCCTGGCGCAGGCGTTGCAAGGCGAAATACAGGCCGCCTTCGTCGAGCGCGCGCGGACGTAAATTGCTGGCGATGCGACGCAGCGAGGCAATCGCCGTCACGATCAAGCCGTCCATTCCCTCCAAAATATGCTGCGTTTCGGGGCGCGGCTTGGTTTGTTGCAACAGCGTCAGATCGAGCCGCAAGGTGGCGAGCAGTTGGCCCAGGTCGTCGTGCAGTTCGCGCGCGATATGCTTGCGTTCTTCTTCCCGGATGCTTTGCAGTGTTGCCGACAACTGGCGCAGCTGCGAAAAGGACTGCTCAAGCTGCTCCTGCACCTGTTTGCGCTCGGTGATGTCGCGCAAAATAATGATGTAGGTCGATTGCCCGTCTTCGATCCGGCGGGAGATCGAGCCTTCCAACGGAAAAGGCTCGCCGTTGGCCTTCAGGCCGGTCACCGCGTAGTCGGTGGCGCGCCGACCCATGGTGCGCACGGTGTGGCCGGTGTCGCCGAAATTCCCCACTGCATATTGCTCATCCATCGTCCGCAAGTCGCGCGGCACGAACTTGTCGAGCGGCGCGCCTTGCATGGCCTGCACCGTCGTGCCGAACATCTCGGCCGCGGCGGGGTTGGCTTGGATGATCGTTTGCTGATCGTCGGTGGAAATGATGGCGTCGCCGGCGCTTTGGATGACGCCGTGGCTGCGCTTTTGCTCGCCCGATCGGCGGGGCTTGATCATCTCATAGAGACGGGGCAGCGCCAGCAGGAGCAGGGCCAGCACCAATCGAGCGTTGCTCCGTGATTTTGAATTGGTAGGCGTGATCATATGGGTGGGCATTCAATTAATTTCATATTAATTAAACATTCATAATTGGCAATGGTGGCGATGAGCATGATCTATTGAAATGGATGGGATGGCGGACCGCACTCTTTGATAGTCGCGCACAGCCCGCCGGGCGTATTGGGCGCAATCAGCAATCGAGAAAGAGTGTGCAGCCCATTTAAAAGTCCTTGCCAGAAATGGCGGGCTTTTGCTATAGTTCGCCTCCCCGCTGAACGGCACTGGTTGTTGAACAAAAGGGACGGTCTGAAAAGACGGTGTAGTAAAAAAGAAGGTTGACGAAACGAGATAAATGCTTCATACTCTTTCTTCTTCGCAGCTGACAAACAAAACGCTTTGTCGAAAAGTTGCAAGCAGTACCGAATAAAGTTCTTTAAAAATTAACAGTCGATAAGTGT
>JACMLV010000086.1 GCA_014379395.1 Burkholderiaceae bacterium | reverse complement strand
CGGGCAATGAAATCGTCGCTCCCCAAGCGTAGCCTTGATTAAAAGTTATGTTTGAAGGCAAGCACAATCTTGTCTTTCCGATGCGGACTTTTCAAAGCTTATTAACCAGAAGGGGAACTAATAATGAAGTCGAGACTCAAGCAGCCCTTGATCCGCCACCTGGCCGTCGTATTGGCCGCGCTGCCGTTCGCATTCGGCGTCGCGCATGCCCAAGACAAGGCCGGCAGCCATGGCGCGGCCGAAGTGAAATACCAGGCCGGCGGTTCGCCGCTGGCTGGCGAGGCGATGCACCAGAATATCAATCCGAAGGCGCCGCCGATGACGGCGGCCGAATTCGAGGCCGGCAAGCAGATCTATTTCCAGCGCTGCGCCGGCTGTCACGGTGTGCTGCGCAAGGGCGCCACCGGCAAGGCCTTGACCCCGGATCTGACGCTGGGCAAAGGCACCGATTACCTCAAAGTGTTCATCAATTACGGTTCGCCGGCCGGTATGCCGAACTGGGGCACCTCGGGCGATCTGTCGGAAAAAGAAGTCGACATGATGGCGCGCTACATCCAGCAGGAACCGCCGGTGCCGCCCGAGTTCGGCATCAAGGACATGCTGGCGACCTGGAAGGAAGTCATTCCGGTGTCCAAGCGTCCGACCAAGAAGATGAACAAGTACAACATCGCCAACATCTTCTCGACCACCTTGCGCGATTCCGGCGAAGTGGCGCTGATCGACGGCGACACCAAGCAGATCATCAACATCGTCAAGACCGGCTACGCGGTGCATATTTCGCGCACCTCGGCTTCGGGCCGCTACCTGTTCGTCATCGGCCGCGACGCGCGCATCAACCTGATCGACTTGTGGATGGAAAAACCGGACACGGTCGCCGAAATGAAGGTCGGCCTCGAGGCGCGCTCGGTGGAAACCTCGAAGTTCAAGGGTTTCGAGGACAAGTACGCCATCGCCGGCGACTACTGGCCGCCGCAGTTCGTGATCATGGAAGGCGACACGCTCAAGCCGCTCAAGGTCATCTCGACCCGCGGCATGACGGTCGACAACGAGTACCATCCGGAGCCGCGCGTGGCCTCCATCGTCGCCTCGCACTATCGTCCCGAGTTCGTGGTCAACGCCAAGGAAACCGGCAAGATCATGCTGGTCGATTACAAGGACATCAACAACCTGAAGGTGACCACGCTCGACGCCGCGAAATTCCTGCATGACGGCGGCCTCGATTCGACCGGGCGCTACTTCCTGGTGGCGGCCAACGCCTCCAACAAGATCGCCGTGGTCGACACCAAGGAAGGCAAGATGGCCGCCATCGTCGATGTCGGCAAGACGCCGCATCCTGGCCGCGGCGCCAACTTCATCCATCCGAAGCACGGTCCGGTCTGGGCCACCAGCCACCTGGGCGACGAAACCATTTCGATGATCGGCACCGACCCGATCAAGCACAAGGCGCAGGCCTGGAAAGTGGTCGACACCGTCAAGGGCCAGGGCGGCGGTTCGCTGTTCATCAAGACCCATCCGAAGTCGAAGAACCTGTGGGTCGACACGCCTTTGAATCCGGACGTCAAGATGAGCCAGTCGATCGCCGTGTTCGACATCGCCAACCTCGACAAGGGCTTCACCGTGCTGCCGATCGCCGAGTGGGCCAATCTGGGCGAGGGCGCCAAGCGCATCGTGCAGCCTGAATACAACAAGGCCGGCGACGAAGTGTGGTTCTCGGTGTGGAGCGCCAAGGACAAGGAATCGGCGATCGTGGTGGTGGACGACAAGACGCGCAAGCTGAAAGCCGTCATCAAGGATAAGAAGCTGATCACGCCGACCGGCAAATTCAACATCAACAACACGCAGCACGACGTGTACTGATCCCATTTAGGAGACTGACGAAATGAAACAAAACCTGTCGTTGATGGCGGCGTTCGGACTGGCGGCCTTGTCGTTCAGCCCGGCCTCCTCGTTCGCAGCGGACGGCGCGCAATTGGCGCAAAAGAGCGGTTGCATGGCTTGTCACAGCATGGACAAGAAAGTGCTCGGCCCGGCATTCAAGGATGTCGCCGCCAAGTACAAGGGCAACGCCGACGCGTCCGCGCTGCTGGCCAAGAAGGTCAAGGGCGGCGGCGGCGGCGCCTGGGGCCCGATCCCGATGCCGGCCCATGCGGCGGTGAGCGACGCCGACATCAAGACCATGGTTGATTGGGTTTTGGCTTCCAACTAAGTGAGCTAGGCGGCCCCGGCCGCCAAGTTTCGCGGCCGTACCACGGCGCGCAGGTCGCAAGATCTGTGCGCTGTTTTTGTTTCAAGAAAGCCTCGTATGCATTGTTGGAAACGCTGGGCCGCAACGATGATGGTGGCGCTGTGCCTGTCTTGCGTGGCGCGCGCGGCGGACCATGAGGCGGCGCGCCCCGTGCTGGCGCTGGACGCCGCCGCCGGCAAGCTGTATCGGCTCGATGGCGGCAGCTTCGACTTATTGCGGCAAACCGATTTTGGTTATCCCGTCAACGACGCCATCGCCGTCGCGCCCGATGGCGGCGCCGCTTTTCTGTCCTCGCCGCAAGGCTGGGTCGTCAAACTTGATTTGCATGGCGGGCAAACGCGCGCCGCGCGGGTGGCGCAGGAAACCGCCGCGCTGGCCCTGTCGCACGACGGGCGCTATCTGATGGCGGCCAACCGCGCGCCGGGCACGCTGGTCGCGCTCGACGCCGGCACGCTGGCGCCGCTGCGCGTGCAGGAGGCGAAGGACAAGCAGGGCAAGGCCTCGGCCGTGGCGGATGTCCGCACGCTGCCGGGACGCAGCAGTTTCATCGCCGTCATGCGCGACATTCCCGAGTTGTGGGAGTTGAGCTACGACGAGCGGGCCGAACCGATTTTCGAGGGCCTGGTTCACGATTACAAGATGGGCGAAGGGATTGCCCTGAAGGGCCCGTTTCCGCCGCGCCGCACGCTGCTCGATCCGCCGCTGGCGCATTTCCATTTCGATCCGTCATCGGCGCACGTGGTCGGCGCCGGGCCGGGCGGACTGTTGCAGGTGATCCATCTCGATATCCGCCGCAAGATCCGCGAGCTGCGCCTGGATGGCGCGGCGCGGCCGGATCAGGGCGTGCGCGTCGACTGGCAAGGCGGGCCGGCATTGCTGCTGCCGCATCAAGACGGCGCGCTGCTGAGCGTGCTCGATCTGCGCGCGTGGCGGGTGCTGCGCCAGCTTCCCGGCGGCGCCGCCATCCGGCGCCTGGTCAGCCACGACCGGGCCGCGCATGTCTGGGCCGTCGGCGAGGACGGTCGGGTGCGGATTCTGGACAAGCGAAGCTTGATGTTCCTGCCCGCCATTTCCTCCGCGCTGGCGAACGCGTCGGCGCCGCTGGCCTGGGCGCAAGACGGCAAGTTCGCCATCCTGCGCGAGCGCGGCGGCGAGGCCTTGCTGGTGTGCGACGCGGCCACGCTCGAGATCGTCAAGCGCGTGCCGCTGCATTGAGCATTGAGCTGTTTTAGCCCGCTTCGCCCAGCAACTTCGGTTTAAGCGCGGTATCGGCAGGCTTGTCGCCGATCCAGATTTTCAGGATCGCGTTGTAGAACGCCAGGTCGGGCGCGGTCTCGCCGATCTTTTTGCCGTTCAGCTGGCATTGCGTGCCCTGTCCCGGAATCCAGTCGACGGTCAGCACGTCGCCCTTTTTGAGCCCCGGAATCTGGGCGAACATCTCGCCGAACTGCATGGTCTGGTTGAGGATCTTGGTCTTTTCCCCCTTGTCCGAGTTGTTGTTCAGGCCGCTCATGAAGGACTGGCCGAAGTCGTCCGAGCTGATGTCGCGCATCATCACAAGCGCGATCCGGCGCGGCCCCGGCGCGGCCAGCACGTCGGCCACCGTGGTTTTCTTTTCCGGCAGGTACAGGCCCATCGCGTAGACCTTGAAGATGGCCTTGACGCGCAGGCCGGCGCCGTTCAGCTTCAGCGGTTTACTGGCCAGCTGCAGGTTGTCGTCGAGGTGGACGCCGCCCACTTCGAGCGCCATGGCCTGGCCGCCGAAGGCGAATAATGCCGCTGCGAGCAAACTTTTGATGCGCGTGGTTTTTTTCATGCTGTCTCCAGATATCGGTAAGTGTTGTTGTTGTGCTTGTTGTCGATCGGGGTAACGGAACTACGCAGTGCCAAGCCGGCGCCGGCCCCATCGGCGCCGAGCTTGAATATGCTGACCAGCCGCGCCAGGTTGGCGGCCTGGCCGTGCATCGATTCGGCCGAGGCCGCCGCCTCCTGCACCAGCGCGGCGTTTTGCTGGGTGGTGTCGTCCATCTCGACGATGGTGCGGTTGACCTGCGCGATGCCGGTGCTTTGCTCCTGGCTGGCGCTGGTGATCTCGCCCATGATGTCGGTCACGCGCCGCACGCTGGCGACCACTTCCGTCATCGTCACGCCGGCTTGCTCGACCAGCAGGCTGCCCTCGCGCACCTTGGCGCCGGAGTCGCCGATCAGGGTCTTGATTTCCTTGGCCGCGTCGGCGGAGCGATGGGCCAGGTTGCGCACCTCGGCGGCGACCACCGCGAAGCCGCGGCCCTGTTCGCCTGCCCGGGCCGCCTCGACCGCCGCGTTGAGCGCCAGGATGTTGGTTTGAAACGCGATCGCGTCGATCACGCCGATGATGTCGGCGATCTTGTTGGACGAGGCGGTGATCGAGCCCATCGTCGCGATCACCTTGGACACCACCGCGCCGCCGCGCAGGGCGACGTCGGAGGCGCTGGCGGCGAGCTGGTTGGCGAGCTGGGCGTTGTCGGCGTTTTGGCGCACGGTGTCGGTCAATTCGCGCATCGAGGCCGAGGTCTGGCCGAGCGCGCTGGCCTGCTGCTCGGTGCGGGCCGACAGGTCGAGGTTGCCGCTCGCCATCTGGCTCGAGGCCGCCGTGATCGATTCGGTGCCGCTGCGCACCTGCGAGACGATGCGGATCAGGCCGTCGTTCATGTGGCGCAGCGCCAGCATCATCTGCCCGGTCTCGTCCCTGCCGTGGCCGTCGATCTCGCTGCTCAGGTCGCCCTCCGCGACGCGCGTGGCGACCGCCACGGCCAAGTTGAGCGGCACGGTGATGCTGCGCGTGGTGAAATAGGCGACCGCGACCGACAGCGTGGCGGCGGCCACCGTGAGCGCCAAGATCAGCGCCTGGGTCTGGCTGGCGGCCCCGGAGGCGGCCGCGCCGGCCTGCTCCATCTGGCCGTTCTGATGCTCGATGAACTGGTCGAGGCGCTCGAAGTACTTCGCTTGCAGCGGGCGCAGCGAGAACATCAGCTTGAGCATCGCCTCGTCCTTCTGGTCCTGCTCGACGAGGCCGACGAAGCTCGCTTGCAGCGGCAGGAATTTATCGCGGATCAGGCCGATCTCCTTGAGCTTGTCCCGGCCGGCCGCGTCGGCGATGCCGCGCCCGAGCAGGGCCAGGGCCTGGTCGGTGCTGGCGTTGCGGCGGCCGATGTTGTCGAGCTCTTTCCTGATCTGGGCCGGCTCGGTCATGATCAGCACGCTCAGCATATTGCGCGTGATTTCGTTCAGGTCGGCCTTGATGCGGTTGGCCGTGACGGTGGCCGGGTAGGCGTCCTTGACCATCGCCGTCATGGCCTGGTTCAGGCTCGCGATGCGCAGATAGGAAATGCCGGCGAGCATGATGAGAAACGCGATGACGACGCCGAAGCCGATGGCCAGGCGCTGGCCGATTTTCATCATTCTGATATTCATAGTTTTTAGCCTGTGCAAATCCCGTCGGGGCAGGATCGGTTGGGTGGATAAAAGCACGCTCGTTCGTTTTAAGATCGGTCAATATACCATCCAAAAGACGAGGCTGCTTATTTCGGCCCGGAAATATATTTCGTGTCGTGAAACGGGATGTCGGTGTTGTTTTTTCGTCAGTTCGGCGGCGTGGAACCGCGGCGTGCTGCCGCAACACGCGCAGGAAATCTACAAGGAGGCGTTCAACCACGCCTTCGACGAATACGCCGAGCGCGGCCCCGAGGGGCGCGAGGAAACCGCGCACAAGGTGGCCTGGAGCGCGGTCAAGAAGAAATACCGGAAGGATGAGGCGAGCGGCCGCTGGCGGGCCGCGCAGTAGGTCAGGATTGCTTAGGTTTCAGTTCGGCCTGCAGGCGCTCGTACTTGGCGCGCAGTTCGGCTTCGCTTTCGCGCCAGGCCGGATTGAACGGGATGCAGCTGACCGGGCACACCTGCTTGCACTGCGGCTCGTCGAAGTGGCCGACGCATTCGGTGCACTTGTTCGGGTCGATTTCGTAAATTTCGGCGCCCATGTAGATCGCGTCATTCGGGCACTCGGGCTCGCAGATGTCGCAATTGATACAGTCGTCGGTGATCATCAATGACATAACGGACTCGCACTTACTCGGTCTGCTCGGCCATGGTCGCAATTTTTCTTTGCAGCCAACGGTCGACGGACGGGAAAACAAACTTGGAAACATCGCCGCCGAGCACCGCGATTTCGCGCACGATGGTGCCGGAGATGAACTGGTACTGGTCGGACGGCGTCAGGAACAGCGTTTCGACGTCGGGCAGCAGGTAGCGGTTCATGCCCGCCATCTGGAATTCATATTCGAAGTCGGACACGGCGCGCAGGCCGCGCACGATGACGCGGGCGTCATGCTTGCGCACGAAGTCTTTGAGCAGGCCGGAAAAGCTTTCCACGCGCACGTTCGGATAATGCCCCAGCACTTCGTTGGCGATGGCGAGGCGTTCCTCGAGCGAGAAAAAAGGCTTCTTGTTCTTGCTGTCGGCAACCCCGACGATCAGCGTGCCGAACAGGCCCGAGGCGCGGCGCACCAAGTCTTCATGGCCGCGCGTGAGCGGATCGAACGTTCCCGGATAGACAGCTACAACCATTGTTACTCCTTGGACATGACGCAGTACATAACAACAACAAACGGACATTATGCCTGAAAATTAGGCGCCTACCGCGCCGACGCCCCGCGATGGCGGTGAATTCAGGCGCCGGGCGTGGCTTTGTTGTACGAGAGTAGATGAAAAAAGACGGTGCCGGCCTTGTCGGCGCGGATCACTTCCCACGGCCCCATCCAGTCCGGCCGGGCGACGCCGTCGGCCTCGTCGAAGGTCAGCGGCAGGCCCGATTCGGCGTACACCAGCCCGCCCTCCTTGAGTAGCGCGGCGCACAGCGGCAAGGCGCGCGCGAGGAAATCCTGCTGGTAGGGCGGATCGAGGAAGATCAGGTCGAAGCGGGCGCCGCGCGCGGCCAGGTTCTGGGCGGTGGCGAGCGCGTCGCCGCGCACCAGATGCACCTGCTCGGCGCGCAGCTTGGTCTTGACGGCGGCGAGCTGGTTGATGACCGGCGAGTGGGCGTCGACCATCGTCACCGCGCACGCGCCGCGGCTGGCCGCTTCGAAGCCGAGTGCGCCGCTGCCGGCGAACAGATCGAGGCATTCGGCCTGCGCCCATTCGCCGCCGCGCAGGTGGTTGATCCAGTTGAACACCGTCTCGCGCACCCGGTCCGGAGTCGGACGCAGGCCGAGCGCGTCGAGCACCGGCAGGGTCGTGCGCTTCCAGGCGCCGCCGATGATGCGCACCTGGTTGGCGAGCGGCGGACGGTGGACCGGGACTTTGGCGGGCTTGGCGGGCTTCTTTTGCATGGGACGGCTTGGTGAATTCTTGGACGCGGGACTATAGCATATGGGGTTTTGACCCCGATGCAGTTCGCTGAGGAGGCGCACTGCCAGAAAGTGTAGGGTGGGCACGCTTTTGTGCCCACGCTGTGGGTTTCCGCGTGGGCACAAAAGCGTGCCTCGGCGACCCCGCCCACCCTACGATTTTTTGGGGCGGGCGGGTCCCTCAGCGATGTCCCGCCGCCATCGCGTTGAAGTCGTCGATCCAGCCCTGCATGCGCTTGGCCGCATGGGCTTTCTGGACCGGTGTGGCGATCTTGATGACGCTCGCCACCATTTGCGCGGTCGCGTCGTTATAAGCGTCGAAAAACGGCTTGCGTTCCGAACTTTCCAGGCGCGCGAAACTGTCCTCGATCAGCTGGTGCACCAGGGCCACGGTGGCGTCCTGGCCGAGTTGTTCGCGCTGCACTTTGCGCACCAAATTTAGGATGTTGCGCTGCCGCCGCAGCCGTTCGTCGAACCAGATTTCGTTGTCGAGCGGGCGCGCGTCGGAGGCCTTGCGGATCAATTGCTCCTGCTCGCGGCTGAAGTTGCCGAACCATAGCTCGAACTGGTCCATTGCCTTTTCAAAGCGCACCTGCTGGCGCTTGTCGGCGCCGCCGCGCAGGAATTTTTTACGGTAAGTGTCGTTGTTGGAGGCGAACTTCTTTTCCATGCGCTCGATCTGCTCGGGACGCAGCGCGCGCGCCAGCTCGGCCAGATCCGGCTCGGCCTTGAGCAGCAGCGTGCGCATGCGTTTTTTGACTTCGCCGTAGTCGGCCAGCAGGTCGGCCGGCGTGACGTTGCCCTGCAGGCGTTGCTGCTCATGGGACAGCAGTTGCGCGTAATCCTTCAGCTGGGTCTTGCGATGCCATTGGAACAGATCGTCGATGTCTTGCTTGACGCCCGCCTTCTGGGCTGCGTCCAGATCGACGTAGGCGTCGAGCCACCAATAGAGCAAGGTCTCGCCATGGTTGTAGGTCAGCCGCACTGCGCTGCAGGCGCTCAGCAGGCCGATCAGCAGGCACAGCAAGAGCGTGCGAAGGGCGCGGAAGGCGCTGGGGCCCGTGTTAAACTTTTTCATCTTACCTAACTGATCGAGTACCACGGCCTATGAACATAGTCATTCTCGCCGCCGGCATGGGAAAACGTATGCAATCGGCCCTGCCGAAAGTGTTGCACCCTCTTGCAGGCAAACCACTGCTGTCGCATGTGATCGAGACCGCGCGCAGCCTGTCGCCGTCGAAATTATGCGTGATTTACGGACATGGCGGCGCCGCCGTGCTATCCCTGCTGGACGCGCAGAACGCGGGCGCCGCAGTGCCGATCAGCGCCGCCTTGCAGGAGCCGCAACTGGGCACCGGCCACGCCGTGATGCAGGCCGTGCCGCAGCTCGACGAGGGCGTGCCGACGCTGATCCTGTACGGCGACGTGCCTTTGACCACGGCCGCCTCGCTGCGCCGCCTGCTGGACGCGGCCGGCGCCGACAAGCTGGCGATCCTGACGGTCGAGCAGGACGATCCGTTCGGGCTGGGCCGCATCGTGCGCGACGGCGGCGAGATCGTCCGCATCGTCGAGGAGAAGGATGCCAGCGCGGCCGAGCGGGCGATCCGCGAGATCAACAGCGGCATCATCGTGGCGCCGACCGCGCGCCTGAAAACCTGGCTGGCGGCCTTGTCGAACAATAACGCGCAGGGCGAGTATTACCTGACCGATATCGTGGCCCAGGCTGTGGCCGACGGCGTGCCGGTGGTGTCGGCCCAGCCGGGCGCGCAGTGGGAAGTGGCGGGCGTCAACAGCAAGGTGCAGCTGGCGCAGCTGGAACGGATTCACCAGGCCAACATCGCCAACGCCCTGCTCGAGCGCGGCGTGACCCTGCTCGACCCGGCCCGCATCGACGTGCGCGGCGAACTCATTTGCGGGCGCGACGTCACCATCGACGTCGGCTGCGTGTTCGAGGGCAAGGTCGAGCTGGGCGACGGCGTGCACATCGGCGCGCACAACGTGATCGTCAACGCGCGCATCGAAGCCGGCGCCCAGATCAAGCCGTTCTGCCATATCGAGCAGGCGGTCGTCGGCGCCGCCTCCCTGATCGGCCCGTATGCGCGCCTGCGGCCGGGCACGGTGCTGGCCGAGGACGTCCACATCGGCAACTTCGTCGAACTGAAGAACGCACAGGTCGCCGCGCACAGCAAGGCCAACCACCTGGCCTACATCGGCGACGCCACCATCGGTTCGCGCGTCAACGTCGGCGCCGGCGTCATCACCTGCAATTACGACGGCGCCAACAAGTTCCGCACCGTGATCGAGGACGACGCCTTCATCGGCAGCGATTGCCAACTGGTGGCGCCGGTCACCGTCGGCAAGGGCGCCACGCTCGGCGCCGGCACCACGCTGTCGAAGGACGCGCCGGCCGGCCAGCTGACCGTCTCGCGCGCCCGGCAAGTGTCGATCAACGGCTGGAAACGTCCCGTCAAAATCCAGAAGTAGGCTTTTCGTCCTCTTGCGCCGGCCGTTTGGTCCGGGCCGGCGCGCCCTCCCCCTTTGACTTTCTCCTGTGGATAAGCGTGTGCATAAGCGCGTCGATAAGCCGTGGGTAAGCCGTTTATAAACACGGTATAAGCCAGGGAAAAGCGGTGGGTAACTTCCGTTGCTTAGTTTGGATACGCTGGCGACCTGATATTTGGATGCCGTCCAATGGCGGTTGCAGTGGTGCGGTACTTGTGGCGAGAGCGGACTTTATGGTCGCCTCATGTGGATAAGCTTGTGAGTAAGTTCGGTATAAGGCGGGATTAAGGCGGGGATAAGCCGGTATAAGTCGCGGCCGGCACGGGGAATATCCCGTCGCCGGCCGCTTCGGCTGGTCAGGCGATGATGTCGAGCGCGCTCAAGGTGTTGACGCCGGTGAGCTGGATCGCGAATTCGGCTTCGGGCGTGGCGTTGGTATTGCCGTACAGGACATGCGCGACGCTGTCGAAATACAGCGTGCCGGCCGTTGTGAAGGCGCCCGAAAAGCCGTCGCCGATGACTGGCGCCGCGAACGCCTGATCGCCGCCGAGTGCCGTGTTGGCGTCGAGGGCGGACAGGTCGATCTTGTCGCCCGCAGCGAAGTCGGCGATCACGTCCCAGGTGACGCCGGTGACGCCGCTATCGGAGACGGCGCTGAAGACGAACTTGTCGTTGCCAACGCCGCCGGTGAGCCTGTCCTGGCCGGCGCCACCGCTCAGCGTGTCGTTGCCGGCGAAGCCGCGCAGATCGTTGTTCAAGGCGTCGCCTTGCAGCAGGTCGGCGCGCTGGTCGTTGAGCATGAAGCGCAGGAGATTTCCCCAAGTCGTGCTTTGCAAGAACTGATACGCCGCCGACACGTAGCTGGCGTCGATCTGCACCAGCGGCAGATAGACGCTCAGGCCGCCGGCCCCGGCCACCGTGCCGACGTGCGACATGACCGCGTTTTGCAGCGCGGTCGAGACGCCCTGCGCGGCCGCCTTGACCTCGGCGCTGGTCACCGTGCCGGCGATCTGATGCATGAAGTCGTTCAGGTCGCGGTAACCCTCGTCGTTGTTGTCGATCGCGGCGCTGCGCTTGGCCGCCGTCAGCAGTTGCGCGACGATGTCGCCGCCGGCCGCGATGGCCGCGCTAGTGAAACCGTCGAGCGCGCCGCGCAGGTCGGCCAGCGCGCCGGTGCGCACGGCGCTCATCGTGATGCTCGATTCGCCGGCATAGCGCTGGCCGTAGGTCGTGACGATGGAGTTGGCCAGGTCGGCCGCGCTCAGGTTCGGGTTTTGCGCCAGGCCGGGCAGGAATTTGTCGTATTCCCAGCCGTCGCCCGGCTCCAGCTCCTGCGAGGCGACCATGACGTCGGCCAGGTCGCGCAAATCCCAGGCCTGGTCGACGATGCCCTGCAGGCAGGCGTCGAAGCCGATCAGATCGAACTTCGGCACCACCGAAGCGTCGACCGCCTGGCGCATTTCGGCCAGCGTCAGGTTGTCGCCGCCGGAGCTGTCGTCCCAGCAGGTGCCAGCCAGGCCGCCGCCGTGATCCCAGACGATCAGCGCGTAGTGGCTGGCCGGGCTGCCGGCGACGGCGGCGTTGATGAAGTTGGTCAGCGTGGCGCCCTTGCCGGTGTCGAGTTCGCCGAGCGAGGTCAGCTTCGAGCCGATGGTGGCGCGGCTGTTGTCGTGGACGATCGCGCCGAAGCGCGTGTCGGTCCAGTTGCCGTTGCTGGTGTCGTAGCCCGGCGCCCGGTCGAGCAGCGCGACGAGGTTGACGCTGGCCGGCAGCGCCACCGTCTCCATCTCGTTGAGGTCGGTGATCGCCGCGTCCTCCAGGTTGTTGTCGCCGGCTATGTAGACCATGATCGTCCAGCTGTCGGCGGCGCTGCTGGCCGTCCCGGCGGTGTGGAAATTGAACTGGGACGCCGAGCCGAGGCCGGCGAAGGCGTTGCCGGCCGTGTCGCGCACCGTGCCGGTGGAAAAGCGCACGCTGTAGTCCGTGTCGGCCGCCAGGTCGCCGTTCGGGTTGATCGTCATGGTCGAGCCGTTGAAGGTGATCTGGCTAGTGTCGGTGACGGCGATGGTGCGGGTGACGCCGCCGCCGCTGAGCAGGATGTTGCCGGTGCTCGCGCGCACCGCCTCGCTGAAGGTCAAGGTCAGGTTGGCGCCCGGCTGCACGGCGCCGGCGTTGTCGGCCGGATCGGTGGCGAGCAGGGTGGGCGCGGCCGTATCGCCCGCCGCCGTCGTCATGCTCAGCTTGTAGGTGCCTGTCGTGCCGCCGTAACCGTTGACGGCGACAAAGTAATCGCCGTCGCGCGGCGCGGTCAGCGTGACCTTCGCGTTGTCGCCGTAGCCGCCGTCGTTGTCCCCCGACGCCGGCAAGACCAGCCCGGCGGCGTCGTACACGCCGACAATATTCGGATCGCCCAGGGCGCCGCCGGCACTGGGCGCGCTTTTCAAGTCGAACTGGTAAGTCTGGCCGGCGCGCAGGCCGACCCTAACCCAGTCGACGTCGCCCGCCACGCCGATTTCGCTCGCAAGGACCGCGCCGGCCGCCAGCGTGGCGGTGGTGGTGCTGTTGGCGGCCAGGTCGTTCGACGGGACGGTTGCCTCGACGGAAAGCCGATAGCTGCCGGTGCCGTCGTTGGCCGCATCGACCGCGACATAATAGACGCCGCTCGAGAGCGGGCGGAACAGGGACTGCGCATCGAGCGTCGGGCCGCTGTTGTCGTTGCCGGTGCCGGCGATGAGCACGCCGGCCGCGTCGTAGACGCCGACCAGATCCGGGTCGGCCAACGTGCCGCCGCCGCTGGCCAAGCCGCGCACCTTGATCGTGTAATCCTGTCCGGCGGCCAGGCTGATCCGATACCAGTCGACATCGCGCGCGACCTCGATGTTGCCGATCTTGGATGTGGCCAGCTTCAGCACGGCGGCGCTGGCCGCGTTGTTGCCGGCGTCGTCGGCCGCAGTGCTGGTCGACAGCAGGCGCAGCACATAGGCGCCGGTGGTCGCGCCATAGCCGCTGGCCGCCAGGTAATAGTTGCCGCTGGTGGTCGGCGTGAACGTGGCGCGCGCATCGAAGCCGATGCCGTAGTCGTCGTTGCCGCTGCCGGCGATGAGCTTGCCGGCGCTGTTATAGACGCCCTTGAAGACGGGATTGGCGAGCGCGCTGGCGTCGCTGGTGTCGGCGTTGAGCTCGATGGCATAGGATTGGCCGGCGATCAGGGGCGCCTTGATCCAGTCGATGTCGCCAGCCTTGTCTATTCTGCTGCGCAACTGCCCGCCGAGCGCGACGCTGGCGCTGGTGGACGTCGTCTGGGTCAGATCCGCCGTCGCCCGCCCCGTCGCACCCGTGAAAGCGGCCGCCGGATCGTACCGGTAGGGGCCGCCGACAAGCGAATCGTTGGGATACACCTCATATCCATCCGAAGGAGCGCGATAGTTGAAGGTTCGGTTGTGTTGTATGCCCATGTCCTATTTCCTTGAGTGAGATTGTCGGGATGGTTCGCTTGTTGCATTAAATGCAACTTGGCGAGTGTAGCCAACTAATCCACGAGGAAAGATAATTTATTGGCAACTTTTGACGCAGGTCGAAAATGCCGCGGGGACGGTGGCTCATCCCTGTCGCGGGCTGTGGGTAACGATGTGGAAAACCCGGTGCTTAGCCGTGTATGGGCTTGGGGGCAAGCGGTGGATAAGCGTGGTCGGGAAGCGTTCTTCCCGCTTGCATTGGCGGGAAGGTGCTAAGCAGTGGATAAGTCTGTGGGGAAGCCGGATATAACGAGTGGATAAGCGCAGCGCGGACGCCGTATCGTCATAGTGCAAAACCGCGTGAGCGCTAGCTGCCGCATCGGCTGTGGATAACTCTGTGGGTAAGCTTGTCGATAAGCGCTGAATAGCTTTTCAGACAGCGATGCGGGTGGCGAATTTGCTGCGGAAAGTGGAGAAATACGTCTTCACGTTGCGCACATTGGTTTGCGCGGCGAACAGGCGATGGGCCAGCGCGTGATAGGCCGGCATATCGCCCACTTGCACGATGAGCACAAAATCCGGCCCCGGCGCGACCCGGTAACACTGCAATACCGCATCCTCGGCGGCGGCCAGTTCCTCGAACTCTGCCATCCGCTCGGCGGCCTGGACGTCGAGCGTGATCTCGACAATCGCCGTCAGCCGCGCGCCGACCTTTTCCGGCGCGACGATGGCCACTTGGCGTTCGATCACCCCGCTTTGCGTGAGCTGCTTGACGCGGCGCAGACAAGTCGGCGGCGACACATGCACCTCCAGCGCCAGTTCGGCGTTGGTTTGTGACGAGTCAATTTGCAGGGCATTCAAGATGCGACGATCGACGTCGTCCAATAAAACCGTGGGGGTGTCCATGACTTTTGGCTGATCTGGTAAGTTAATGCGCTTGAAATGAAAGAATATTTCACGTGGAAATGCGCGAGAAATATTATTTCATAAACGTCCTAAATTAGAAAGCATATTTCATTGCCTCTGCTCTAGGATGCAACCATCGAACAAATTACAGAAGAGGCTCCTATGTGCGGCATCGTCGGTGCGGTAGCGCAGCGCAACATCACCCCCATCCTGCTCGAAGGCCTGCAACGGCTGGAATACCGCGGCTATGACTCCTGCGGCGTGGCGCTGCACGTGGACGGCGAGCTGCGCCGTTCGCGCAGCACCTCGCGCGTGGCCGACCT
>JACMLV010000085.1 GCA_014379395.1 Burkholderiaceae bacterium | reverse complement strand
GAGCGGCCACGCCGACCAGGATATGTTGCTCAGCGCGATCAACGCGCGCACGGTCTTCAAATTCCTGCGCAAGCCGTGGCGCAGCGAGGAGCTGGGGGCGGCGCTCGAAGCGGCGTTCGAGAAGGCGCGGCGGGCCGGCGCCGCGGCCATCCACTAGGAGGCTGTCGGACTTAGGCTCGTCGGCTGCAAAAATACCTGGGCGGTCCATATTTCGCCGTTTTCTCGGCCAATAGCTCGCTATTGGCACTGCGAAACCGTCAAAATCTGGCCTCGCCCAGCTATTTTTTCGCTTCGACTCCCTCAGTCCGACAGCCTCCTAGGACGTGATCCGCTCCCAGCCATGGCGCACCGCGTCCTTGAAGTTTTTCCAGGCCGAGCCGCGGTATTGCGATTCCCAGCCGCGCCGAACATCGGGTTCGATCTCGTCCCAGCGCCGGCCCCCGTAGCGTTCACCCAACGCGGAGCCATAGCGGTAGGCCGGCGCGTAATCGTCGTAGCTGCCGCCGGCGCTCGCATAATTGGTGTTCCAGTGCTGGCGGAAGTACAAGTCGTCGTCCTGCGTGGCCGAACGAATGCTCTGTCCGGACCCCGACAATTGCTCGACCTCGACCTCGGTGCTGCGCACGGTGTCCTGGATCTGCTCTTCGCGCTGCGTCACCTCCTTGCCGATCACCACCTCCTCGACGACGCGGGCGACTTTCTCGACCACCGCCTCCTCGGCCGTCTCGCGCACTTCGAAGCTGCCCTCCTGGAAGGCGGCCAGATCGGCGGCGCTGGCGGGCTGGTCGACCGCGTGGCGCTCGACCGTGACGTTCTCCTCGCGCAGGTTGACGCTCTCGCGCACCGGCGTCTCGACCACGCGCCGGAACACCCGCACGCCGCCGCGCTCGACGGCGCGCTTGCCCACTTTCAAGGCCTCCTGGATCACGGGAATGGCGGTGGCGCCGCTTTGCGACTGGCTTTGCGCGGCCGCGCTTTGCATCGACGACTGCTGGCCCGACGCGCCTTGCATCGACGACTGCTGCGCCATCGTTTGCGCGCCGGAGCCCGTCAACTTGCCGCCGGCGCGCCACTTGTTCGCCTCGTCGTCGATGTCGATCGGGTCGTGGCGGTCGAGCACCTCGGTGGCGCGCTCGACCAGGTCGTCGTCGGCCATGTCGAGCGTCAGCACGTAATGGCCCTGGCGCACCGCTTCCGAATACAGCTCGGTGTCGGGATGGGTGGCGCTGCCGAAGATGTCGCTGAAAAAGGACTTGATGCTGGCCCCGAAGGAGCCCTCGTCCGCGCTCTGGCCGCTCGATTCGGGCAGGCTCTGGCTCAGGCGCACGTTGTCGCGCGAAAAGCCGCTGGCGACCAGATCGTCGATTGCCTGCTCGGCCTGGTTTTGCCGCTCAAATACTGCTGCGATGGTATGTTGCATGATCAAGTCCTTTCAATGTGCCGCTGTCCCCGGTCAGCGTGGGCTGGGTAGTTGGGTGTTGACGCCAGGTGCAAGCACCGACGTTTCCGGCGCGGCCGGCGCGTCGCCGACGCGTTCGACGCTCACCTGCTCCGCGCGCAGCACGCCGCTTTCGCGATGCGGCGTTGCGCGCGCGACGGTGGTGATGCGGATCTCCTCCCGTATCCGCCAACGCTTCTCGACCACCAGCACCTCTTCGACGACGGGCACGATCAGCGTGCCGCCCTCGTAGCGGCTGGCCGGCGCGGCGCCGGGCGGGACAACTTCATCGACGGGAATGCGGCGCACCTCGACCCGTTCGTGCGTCAAGGTTTGCTCGAACTCGTAGGGCTGTTCGCTGACGGTCTTGCTGACGCGCACGCCGCGTCCGGTGTCGACGCGCCGCGTGCCGACGCGCAATTGTTCCTCGTAGACGGGCAGCGTGAGCGCGCCATCGGCACCCACTTCGATTGCAACAGGCCCAGGGATGTTTGCCATTGCATCGCTCCTCGAAGAACAGATTGTTTGGACAGGCGCGAAAAAGGATTTGTTCCTGCTCTTCATGGCGCCGCCGACGGGCTACCTGGCAGGGCCGAACGGCGGGGCGCCGGCACGAAAAAGCACAGGGACGCGGCGCGGCGGCCGCGATGCCCTGTGCCGGTGATGACTGCTAAATCCGGCTAAATCCGGCGGATTCCCTGCGCCGGCTTATTCCTTGCGGCCGGGCATGGTCGGCTTGCCGCCCTGGGTAGAGCCGCTTTGCGAACTTTGGCTAGAACCCGACTGGCTGCCCTGTCCACCGGCGCTTTGCAGGCTGTCGCTGCCGCGCATCATCGTGCTTTGCATGTGCTGGCGCTGCTGGCGGGCGCCTTCTGCCAGATGCTGGAACGGATCGGAGAATTTCTGCATCAGGTCCTGCGAATTGCGCATGCTCTTTTCGGTTTCTTCGCTGGCCACGCGCGAGACTTGCTCGGCCATCTCCTTGGCGGTGCGGCTCGTTTCGGGCACATGGGCCTCGGCCACGTTGGCCAGCTCGACCTGGGTGTCGGCCGCCAGGCGCGAGATGTGCTGCTGATAGGCGCGCAGCTTCTCGGCGGCCGGTTGCGCGTGCGACGCGGTGACGGAGAAGACGTCGGTCGGTTGTTCGGCCGTGATGATTTCCTGGCTGGTGCTAGCGGACTCCTCCATCAAGGTTTGCGCCAGTTGCATGTTAAGGGCGTTCAATTGTTGGAACGAACTGAAAAGCGATTTGGACAGATCCTGGTAAAACGACAGCTGCGCCTGCATGTGTTTTTTTACGGTGGGTGTCACGGATTGAGAAAATGGAAACATAGACGCCTCGACTAGGTTGTATGAATAAATGAGTGGGGAAAAGGCGGTAGCGCTACCGCCGGCGATGCGCGCCGAATAAAAGCCTCTCTGTAGCGCGAAGCACTAGGCTACGTTAGGGTGACAGGGGGCCTATGAGATGCTTCAATCGTATGTGAAGAACTTTTGTGCCGCCGCAATGTCG
>JACMLV010000741.1 GCA_014379395.1 Burkholderiaceae bacterium | reverse complement strand
TGGCAGGCCTGGAGGTGGTTGACACCGTCGGCGCCGGCGACTGCTTCCATGCCGGCTTGATCGCCTATCTGCAGCGCGAGGGCAAGCTGGGCGCGCCGCACGCCATCGCCCGCCTCGCCGAGGAGGACTTGCTGGCGGCGCTGCGGCACGCGCTCGCCGCGGCCAGCATCAACATCGCGCGCTCGGGCTGCAATCCGGCCACCTGGGAGGAAACCATTTTACGAATCAGCCATTGCTATTGAGGTGGCGAACGAGACGCGGCACCAGCCGCGTCCGATAAACCGCGCAGCGAATTGCTGCGCAAATAAAGGAGGAGACGTATGAACACCATGAACATGAAGAAAAATTGCGCCTTTGCCGCGGCGCTCATCGGCGCGGCCATGGGGCCGGCGCTGGCGAGCGACGCGGACAGCCTGGCCGCCGGCGAATTCCATGGCTATTTCCGCACCGGAGCGGGCACCAATTCGGCCAAAGGGGCGCAGGCGTGTTTCAGCCTGGCCGGGGCGGGCGACTATCGACTGGGCAATGAGTGCACCACGTACGGCGAGCTGGCCTATTCCAAGGAGCTGGCCAAGTCGGCCAACGGCGCCAGCTTCGTCGGCACGGTGCGCACCGCGTTCCAGGACGGCGTCGGCGTGGCCGAGGTGGACAAGCGCTTCTCCCTGGCGGAAGTATTCATGGAGGCCAAGAAGCTCGACTTCCTGAACGGCGCCTCGCTGTGGGTCGGCAAGCGTTTTTATGATCGTCCCGACATCCACATCATCGATTACAAGTACATCCAGGGCGATGGCATCGGCGCCGGCGTGGAAGGGGTGGCGGCCGGGCCCGGCAAGTTCAGCTATGCGCTGATGCGCAACAACGACACCAAGGCGTCCGACGCGACGCGCCACATCCTCACCTATCAGGACTTGCCGACCAACCCGAACGGCACCCTGAAGCTCGACTTGACGCTGATCTCGGCCGACAGCGCGCTGGCCAACTCGCACAACGGCTGGTCCTTTTCCGCCGTCCACAAGCAGGACAAGGTGCTCGGTGGCGACAACCTGTTTGGGATCCAGTACGGCGTCGGGCCGGGCATCAAGATCGGCGGCGCCGACAGCCTGCTGCTGGGCTCGGACGTGAAGCGGGTGCGCGTGTTCGACACGCTGTACTGGCAGATCACGCCCGAATTCGGCGGCTCGGTCCTGGCGCTGGTGCAAAAGGACAAGGGCAGCGCGGGCACGCAAACCTGGAGCTCGATCGGCATGCGTCCGGTCTATGCGCTGAGCGACAATTTCAAGCTGCAACTTGAAATCGGCCACGACCGCATCACCCCGGCCACCGGCGGCCCGTCCCAGCAACTCTCCAAAATCACCTTCACGCCGACCGTCGCCGCCGCGAAGGGATTCTGGTCGCGCCCCGAGTTGCGCCTGTTCGTGACCTACGCGAAATGGAACCAGGCGGCGCAGCAGGCGGCCGCGGCCGGCAGCGCCATGTCGAGCACCGGCGTGTTCGGCGGCAACACCAGCGGCGCCTCGGCCGGGGTTCAGGTCGAGTCCTGGTTTTAAGCCGGCCGCGAAGCGAAGCATTGCGCCGCCTTAATTGATAAAACCATTTGCTTTATTAATTTAGTCGGCGTACTATCAAACTGTTGTATGACCCATGTCATCATGGGCTAAATAAAACAAATCTGGAGACACCAAATGAACATGAAATCTTGCATCGCAATGACAGTGTTGGCGGCGACGGCGGGCGCCGCCGTCGCCGACGAGCCGATCGTCGGTCTGATCACGAAGACGGAGATCAATCCTTTCTTTGTGAAAATGAAAGAGGGCGCGCAACACCGCGCCAAAATGAAGGGCGCCAAGCTGTTGACGGCCGCCGGCCGCTCCGACGGCGACAACGCCGGCCAGGTCACGGCGATTGAAAACATGGTCGCCGCCGGCGCCAAGGCGATCCTGATCACGCCGAGCGATTCGAAGGCCATCGTGCCGGCGATCAAGAAGGCGCGCGAGGCCGGCGTCCTGGTGATCGCGCTCGACAGTCCCACCGATCCGCGGGACGCCACCGACGCCTTGTTCGCCACCGACAATTTCAAGGCCGGCGTGCTGATCGGCCAGTATGCCAAGGCCGCCTTCGGCGGCCGGCCGGCCAAGATCGCCATGCTCGATCTGTTCCCCGGCCATCCGGTCGGCATCACCCGCCACAACGGCTTCCTGTCGGGCATGGGCGCCTCCGGCGTCACGCCGCAGGCGACGACGCTGGCCAAGACCGCCGACGTGCTCTGCATGGCCGACAGCTATGGCGACCAGGGCAAGGGCCAGACCGCGATGGAGAACTGCCTGCAAAAGAATCCCGATATCAATTTGGTCTACACGATCAACGAGCCGGCCGCGGCGGGCGCTTACAAGGCGCTCAAGGCGGCCGGGAAAGAGAAGGGCGTGATGATCGTCTCGGTCGACGGCGGTTGCGCCGGCGTGCGGGACGTCAAGGCGGGCGTGATCGCCGCCACCGCGCAGCAGTATCCGCTCAACATGGCCGGGCTCGGCATCGAGGCCGGAGTCGAGTACGCCAAGACCGGGAAAAAGGTCAGCGGCTATGTCGACACCGGCGTCATGCTGATCACGGACAAGAAGCAGGCGGGAGTCGACAGCCGGGACACGCAGTACGGCCTGGGCGCCTGTTGGGGTAAATAGCAAGGCGGGGGAGCGCGCTCCCCCCTTATCCCCCCAACATAATGGATGACGTCATGATTTCCACTCTCAAGAAACAATTACCCTCGATCTCCACGCTGGGGCCGGTGCTCGCGCTGCTGGCCGCATGCATCTTTTTCTCCACCCAGTCCGGCCGCTTCCTGAGCGGGCAGAATTTCTCCCTGATCCTGCAGCAGGTGATGGTCGTCGGCATCATCGCGATCGGCCAGACGCTCATCATCCTGACCGCCGGCATCGACCTGTCCTGCGGCATGGCGATGGCGCTCGGCTCGGTCGTGATGACCAAGTTCGCCGTCGACTACGGCATCAACCCCTACCTCGCCATCGCCTGCGGCGTGGCGGCCTGCGTCGCGATCGGCTACGTCAACGGCGCGCTGGTGACGAAGATCAAATTGCCGGCCTTTATCGTCACGCTGGGCACCATGAACATCGCGTTCGCGATCACGCAGATTTTTTCGCAGGCGCAAACGGTGACCGGCGTGCCCGAGCTGATGGGGTTTTTCGGCAACACCTTTCACATCGGGCAGACCAGTTTCACCTATGGCACCGTGCTGATGCTGCTGTTGTACCTGCTGGTCTGGTTCATCTTGCGCGACACCGCGCCGGGGCGCCATCTATATGCGGTGGGTAACAATCCGGAGGCGGCCCGCCTGACCGGCATCGCCACCAACAAAGTGCTGTTGAGCGTGTATGTGGCGGCCGGCTTGTGCTACGGCATCGCGGCCCTGCTGTCGGTGGCGCGCATGGGGGTGGGCGATCCGCAGGGCGGCCAGACCGACAACCTCGACAGCATCACCGCCGTCGTGCTGGGCGGCACCAGCCTGTTCGGCGGACGTGGTTCCATCCTCGGCACGCTGGTCGGCGTCCTGATCGTCGGCGTGTTCCGCAACGGCCTGACCTTGATGGGGGTGTCCTCGGTCTACCAGATCCTGGTGACCGGCATCCTGGTGATCCTGGCGGTCGCAACCGATCAACTTACGCACAAGAAGGGCTGAACCATGATCTCGAAAAATTCTGAGCCGCTCTTTCAGGCGCGCGGACTGGTCAAGCGCTACGGCGGCGTCACGGCGCTCGACGGCACCGATTTCGACCTGCTCCCCGGCGAAATCCTGGCCGTGATCGGCGACAACGGCGCCGGCAAGTCCTCGCTCATCAAGGCGCTCTCGGGTGCGGTGATCCCGGACGCCGGCCAGATGCGGCTCGACGGCGTCGAGGTGCATTTCAAGTCGCCCATCGACGCCCGCCGCCACGGCATCGAAACCGTGTACCAGGACCTGGCGGTGGCGCCGGCCATGACGATCGCCGAAAACCTGTTCCTGGGGCGCGAAATCCTGCGTCCGGGCTGGCTGGCGAAATGGCTGCGCATCATCGACAAGAAAACCATGCTGACGGAGGCGGCGGGCCACATGCGCGACCTGAAAATCGGCATCCGCTCGATGAGGCAGGCGGTCGGCACCTTGTCCGGCGGCCAGCGCCAGGGCGTCGCGGTGGCGCGCAGCACGGCGTTCGCCAAGCATGTGGTGATCCTCGACGAGCCGACCGCCGCGCTCGGCGTGAAGGAGGGCAACATGGTGCTCGAACTGATCCGCAACGTGCGCGAGCGCGGCTTGCCGGTGATCCTGATCAGCCACAACATGCCGCATGTGTTCGAGATCGCCGACCGGATCCACATCCAGCGCCTCGGCAAGCGCGTGGCGGTGGTCCATCCGGACAAAATCAGCATGTCCGACACGGTGGCGGTGATGACCGGGGCGAAAAACCCGCAAGACTTGCCGGAGGACGCCCATGCTTAAGGGAATCGATCCGTTGCTCAGCCCGGAATTGCTGAAAGTGCTGTGCGAAATGGGGCACGGCGATGAAATCGTCCTGGTCGACGCCAATTTCACCGGCTGCACGCTGGCCCAGGGCAAGCCCCTGATCCGCCTGCCCGGGGTCGATCTGGTGCGCGCCTGCGCCGCCGTGCTGTCGGTGCTGCCGCTGGACGACAAGGTGGCGCAGCCGGTCGCCTACATGAAGGTCTGCGACAGCCCGGCCGGCTACGCCTCGGCGTTGCAGCGGCGCGTGCTCGATTTGCTCGACAGCACGCGCTCGGCCACCCCGGCGCAGTGCGAGGCGACCGAACGCTTCGCCTTTTATGAGCGGGTCAAGCGCGCCCATGCCATCGTGCAGACCGGGGAGATGCAGCCGTATGCCAACTTCCTGTTCAAGAAAGGGGTCATTTCGGAGCCGTTGATGGCATGAAAAACAGCGGTGCCGGCCTGGTGCGGACTGGATGCGGACAGGGGGAGCATGGGAAAGTTTCGCCATGTGAACTAAAATGAAAAATTCAAGTCAGCAAAAATCGGACCCGCCTACCATGTTAGACACGTATTTCGAAGCATCGCCGGATGCCGGCGACGACGACGCCAAATGGTTGCGTCCGCGCGGCTCGAACCAGATCGGGATGAGCCAGTTCAACGAGCGCGTGGTGCTGCAGGCGGTGCGCCTGCACGGCAGCATGCCGAAGGCCGATCTGGCCCGGTTGACCAATCTGAGCACCCAAACGGTGTCGCTGATCATCAACCGCCTGCTCGAAGAGGGGCTGGTGCTCAAGCTCGCGCCGGTGCGCGGCAAGGTCGGGCAACCGTCGGTGCCGATCGTGCTCAATCCGGACGGGGCGTTTTCGATCGGCATCAAGATCGGCCGGCGCAGCCTGGACCTGCTGCTGGTCGATTTTGTCGGCAAGACGCGCGAGCGGTTTTCCCTGTCCTACCGTTTTCCCGATCCGGACACGGTGTTCGGCCAGATCGAGGAGCAGCTCGCGAAGATCGGCGCGCTGCTCGGGCCGCAGCGCCTGGCGCGCCTGCGCGGCATCGGCATCGCCGCGCCGATGGCGCTGGGCGGCTGGCAGAACCTGCTGGAGACGGCGCCAAGCCAGGCCAACGAGTGGAACGGCATCGACATCCGGCAGCGGGTGCAGGCGATGACGGCCTTGCCGGTCAAGTTCGCCAAGGACACGGCGGCCGCCTGCGTGGCCGAACTGGTGGCCGGGCGCGGGCGCAGCATCAAGAGCTTCCTGTATGTGTTCATCGATACGTTCATCGGTGGCGGGCTGGTGATCAACAGCCATCTGTATGGCGGCATGCACGGCAATGCCGGGGCGGTGGGATCGGTGCCGCTGGGACTGGCAGAAGCCGGCGCCCGGGCCGCGCCGGCCCAGTTGCTGAGCGATGCCTCGCTGTTCAACCTGGAGCAGTTGTTCAGCCTGGGCGGGCTGGATCCGGCGGCGGCCTACGATGCGCGCGCGTTGCGGCCGGACTATGTCACGCACACGACGGC
>JACMLV010000084.1 GCA_014379395.1 Burkholderiaceae bacterium | reverse complement strand
GAGCGCCGCCTTGCCGACCAAAATCTGCTCGAAGCCGCGGTACATCGGCGCGTTCACGCGCGCGCTGGCGACGCGGCCGTCGACCACGTCGAGCTGCACTTCCAGGTCGCCCTCGACCCGGTTGAAGGGGCCGACTATCAAACGCGCCATACGTCGTTCCTCATTTCAGTCGCGTCTTGCGGATCGCCGGCACCACGACCAGGTGATCGGCGGCGGCGTTCTGGCGCACGCGCTTGGGCGTGGCCGATTTGGACAGCGAGGCCAGCGCGACGAACCACGCCTTCGGCATGTCGACCGGCAGGCCGATCGGGATGCCGGCGATCTTCGGCGTCAGCGCGAACGGATGGCCAGGCTCCTCGAACTGCGGCTCGGTGCAACTGATGCAGGCGTAGCCGCCGCGGGTGCAGGAGCCGGCGCCGTTCCACAGCCGCGTGTTGCAGTCGGCGTGCGCCTGGGTGCCCTTGCAGCCCATGTTCTCCATCATGCAGCCGAGGTCGGACGGCTTCTCGGCGCTGGCCTTGAACTCGTAGAACTCGTTGCGCGCGCAGCCGTGGTGCACCAGATGGTCGGCGTAGAAGCGAGGCCGTCCCAGCGCGTCGAGGCCGTCCGCGTCGAGCAGGCCGCCGGCCAGTCCCATCAAGGTGTCGAGCACCCAGCCCGGATGCGTCGGACAGCCGGCCACGTTCACCACCGGCAGGCCGGCGCGCGAGCGGTAGTCCGCGCCCAGCAGGCCGCCGATCTCGTCGCCGTCGTATTGCAGGCCGCAGGCGTCGGTCGGGTTGACGCCGCCGGCGGTGATGCCGCCGAACGCCGCGCAACTGCCGACCGCCACCGTGTACTCGGCCACGGCGGCCAGCTCGCGCACCCAGTGGATCATCGGCTTGCGGCTGCCGGCCAAGAGGTGGAAGCGCCCGGAGCCGTGCGGCCCGCGCAGCATCGCGCCCTCGATGCACAGCGCGTGCAGCGGCAGCGCGCCGGAGGCGCAGTCCTGCAGGATTTGCAGCGCGTCGGCGCCGCTCTCGATGGAGAGCGACGGATGCCACAGCAGGTCGATGCCGGCGCCATCGAGCGCGCCGAAAAAGTCGCTGCTGTCGGCGCACAGCAGCGACATGCTGCAACCGCCGCAGCCGCCCGACTGCAACCACAAAACATTAAAACGGTTCGGCTTCATTTCGCCTCCAGCCCGAAGCGTTGCAGCTTGTTGCGCAGGCCGACCCGCGACAGGCCCAGCTCCTTGGCGGCGTGGGTCTTGTTCCAGCGGCAGCGCAGCATCGCCTCGCGCACAATGGCCGCCTCCATCGCGTCGAGCCGCTCCTGCAAGGTGCCGCTTTGCGGCAGGCTGACCGGCTGCGCGCCGGGCTCGGCGCCCCCCCGTCCCACGCCGTTCATCTGCCCGCGCAAGACCTTGCCCGACAGCGCCTGCGCGTCGATCGATTCGGCGTCCACGTCCATCAGCGCCACCGCGCGGTAGATCTCGTTGCGCAGCTCGCGGATATTGCCCGGCCATTCGTGGCTGGACAGGCAGCGCAGCGCCTCCGGCGTGAAGCTGCGCGGCGCCAGCCCCAAATCGCCCAGCGCCTGCGCCAGCAGCGACTGCGCGATCGGCAGGATGTCGCCGCGCCGCTCGCGCAGCGGCGGCATGGTCAGCGTCATGCCGACCAGCCGGTAGTACAAATCCTCGCGGAAGCGCCCGGCGCGCACGTCCTCTTCCAGGTTGCGGTGGGTCGCGGCCACCACGCGCGCGTT
>JACMLV010000740.1 GCA_014379395.1 Burkholderiaceae bacterium | reverse complement strand
TGCTCGGCGGGGCGCCAGAGCGCCAGCGCCAGCAGCGCGGCCAGCGTCAGCACCCCGACCCGCAGGTAGAACGCCACGACGCGGTACAGCAACCAGCCGAGCACGAGCGCGGCGACCAGCGGCCAGCTGATGAAGCGCGCGCCCAGTTCGAGCAGGTAGCCGGCGCCGAAATTGGCCAGCAGGCCGGTTTGCGACGCGACCCGGCTCAGCGCCGGCAGCCAGGAATCGTAATACAGGAGGGCGGCGCCGAGCGGCGCCGCCAACAGCGCCTTGGCGCGCCGCCAGCGCGGCGGGCCGACCGGCGCCAGCAGGAACGCGGCGAAGGCCAGGTTCTCGAGCGGATGGAAGCCGATCAGTTCACGCCAAAACAGCGCCAGCTTGACGATGAAGTAGTAATTCCAGGCGCCCAGGCGCAGCCGGGCCGGCCGCCCGGCGTCCAGTATCGGTTCCGGCGCCAGGCCGGCGGCCTCGTCCAGTATCGGTTCCGGCTCCAGGCCGGCGGCCTCGTCCAGTATCGGTTCCGGCTCCAGGCCGGCGGCCTCGTCCAGTATCGGTTCCGGCTCCAGGCCGGCGGGCCGCTCGGCCGTTGCATTGAAGTTCGTCATTCGGCCCGCCGATCGGCGCCGTCGGGATGGTAGCGGCGCGCCAGGACGGGCTTGAAGAAGCGGCGCCGGTAGGCGGCGCGCCAGCGCCCGAACGGCGCCGGCAGCCGGTAGCCGATGACGATTCCGACGATCAGGATAATCAGGGCGGCAGTTGTGCTCATATTGGGTCCGTGGTGGGTTGGGCGCCGCCGCGCACGGCGAGCGCGCGCCGGATGGCCGGGGCGGGCGCGCGGTAGCGCTCGGGCGCCGCCCCGGCGCGTTCGGCTTTCGCCACCAGCGCCGGCGGCGGCCCGGCCTCGCCGCGCTCGAGCGCGGCCAGCTCGGCGCTGAAGTCGGGCAGGTCGGCCGCGGCGCGCGCCAGCGCGGCGTTCGCCTCCTCGATCTCCTGCCAGGTCAGATAGCGCTGCTCGCTGCCGAACAGCTCGCCGACCGGCAGCTGGAACAGCCGCTCCAGCGTCAGCTCGACATCGCCTTCGCGACAGGCGCTCAGAAACAGGTAGAGCTGGCCCCGGTCGGCGCTGCACAGGTCGCCGTCGCGCCGGATCTGGCAGTGGCGCAGCGCGTCCAGCGGCGTCAGGCCGTGCGCGAGCGGCAGGCGCACCAGGGCGCTCGGCAGCCGCAGCGCCCGGCCGCGCCCGAGCAGCGCGGCGACGGCGCCGGTGAAGGCGGCGGGCGCCAGGTAGCCCCGCCCCTGCTGCGGCATGGCGTCGGCCAGCGCCTGCTCATAGCTGGCCGGCAAGACATGGGGAAACACCTGCCCCTGCACCATCGCCACCATGCCGAGGAAGCGGGAATGGTTGACGCCGGCCGGCACGACCAGATTGGCGCCCAGGCGCAGCGCCAGCGCCTCCTGGCTCTGGCGCATGCGCAGATTGACTTCGCGCACCACGATCTTCAGGCGCGGGCCGCACGCGGCGCGCAAGGCGAACACGCAGCGCGCCATGCTCTCGTAGGAGACGGCCGGGGAGAATCCGAGCAGCACCGTGGGTGCGCGCTCGGCGCGATCATGTCTTGGTACGGCTGCCGCTTCTCATCCTGATCGCCGCGCCGTTCTCTTCCAGATTGTCGCGCCATAGAGGACCTGGCGGAGGCCGCCCGCAAAGTGAAGGGGATGGACGCAACAGCGCGATGCGACGCTAGGAGGCCGCTCGAAGCTGAGCACGGGGCCTGATCGCCTCATTTTG
>JACMLV010000739.1 GCA_014379395.1 Burkholderiaceae bacterium | reverse complement strand
GCCGGCCACGTCCTGTGCCAGGGCCGGCGCGGCCAGCGAAGCGATCCGCCAGGCACAGGCGCAGCGGGCAAGACGATGTGGCGCTTGGCGCGGCGCGGCGCGTAGCGCGCGGCGTAGCGCGGGGCGTAAATTCATGCGGAAGACTCCGGAGAATGTGACACGGTGGCGGCGTGGCGTCGTTCGACGACGAGCGCGGGAGAACAGGGAAGCGCTTCGGGCAGCACTTCGCCGCGCGCGTCCAGCCAGGCCGCCAGCGCGGCGGCCGGCAACGGCGGCGAATACAGGTAACCCTGGGCGATGTCGCAGCCGCAGGCGCGCAGAAATTGCGCCTGCGCCTCGCTCTCCACGCCTTCGGCGACGATGCTCAGCTTGAGCGCCCGGCCGAGCGCGATGATGATCTTGATGACCTCGGCGTCGCCGGCGTCGCAGTCGGCGCGCATGACGAACGAGCGGTCGATCTTGAGCACGTCGATCGGCAGGCGGCGCAAATAGGCCAGGCTGGAATAGCCGGTGCCGAAATCGTCGACCGACACGCTCAGCCCGAACTGGCGCAGGCGCGCGAACACGCTTGAAATCTCCTCCGGGTTGGCCATGATGACGCTCTCGGTGAGCTCGACCTCCAGGTCGCCCGGCGCGATCCGGTATTGGCCGACCAGGCCGGCGATGCGCTGTTCGAGCGTGCCGCCCTGCAACTGCTTGGCCGAGATGTTGACCGCGATCTTGATGCGGCCCAGGCCCTCGTCTTGCCAGGCGCGGCACTGGCGGCAGGCCTGCTCCAGCACCCAGTCGCCCAGCTCGCCGATCACGCCGCTCTCCTCGGCCAGGCCGATGAAGCTGGCCGGCAGCACCAGGCCGAGCTGCGGATGATGCCAGCGCACCAGGGCCTCGACGCCGCACACCGCGTTATCGTGCAGCGACACCTTGGGCTGGTAATACAGTTCGAGCTCGCCGTTGCGCACCGCGTGGCGCAGCGCCATGTCCATTTGCAGGCGCAGGCCGGCCGTCTCGGTCATGGCGGCGCGGAAAAAGCGGTAGGTGCCGCGCCCGGCCGCCTTGGCCGCGTACATGGCGGCGTCGGCGTGCTGCATCAACTCGACGACGTCGGCGCCGTCCTCCGGGTAGCAGGCGATGCCGATCGACACGCCGACCTGCAACAGATGGCCGTTCAGGGTCATCGGCGCGAGCAGCGCGTCGATCAGCTTCTGGGCCAGGCCGGCGTAGCTTTCCGGCGCCTCGACCCGGCCCAGCAGGACGACGAACTCGTCGCCGCCCATGCGCGCGACGGTGTCGGCCTGGCGCAGGGTGCGGCCGAGCCGGCCGGCCACCTCCTGCAACAAGGCGTCGCCGACCGGGTGGCCGAGCGAATCGTTGATCTGCTTGAAGCGGTCCAGGTCGATGAACATGACCCCGATCCGCTCGCCGTCGCGGGCGGCGCCGGCCAGGCCGTGCGCCAGGCGGTCGAGCAGCAGCGCCCGGTTGGGCAGGCCGGTCAGCGGATCGTGGAACGCCAGGTGGCGCAGGTCGTCGTCCTTTTTCCGGATCTCGGTGATGTCGTTGAAGACGCTGACGTAACAGGCCGGCGCGCCGTCCCGGCCGGCCACCATGGCGATGCTTTGCCATTCGAGGAAGCAGTCGCCGTTTTTGCGGCGGTTCCACAGTTCGCCCTCCCAGCAGCCGTCGCGCAGCAGCGTCTCCCACAGCGAGCGATAGAAAGCGGCGCTGTGGTGGTCCGAGCGCAGCAAGCTCGGATTGCGGCCCACCGCCTCGTCCACGCTATAGCCGGTGATGCTGGAAAAGGCCGGATTGACCGACAGGATCAGGCCGGCGGCGTCGGTGATCATGACGCCGTCGCGGGCATGGTGGAAGACGCTGGCGGCCAGCTTGAGCTCGGCCTCGGCCTGGGTGTGCTCGATCACCTCCCGCCGCAGCGCCGCGTTGGCCGCGCGCAGCTCCTCGGTGCGCGCTTGAATCGCCGTCTCCAGGTCGGCCATTTTCAAGGCCACCTGGCGCGTCAGCTGGCGCTTGGCGGTCAGGGTGCTGGCCAGCTGCCAGACCTCGATCGGGTCGAACGGCTTTTTCAGGATCAGCAGCCGGTCGCCGACGTCGAGCCGGGCCAGCAGCGTGTCCCAGGCGTAGTCCGAATAGGCGGTGCAAATCACGATCTGCAACAGCGGGTCGTCGCGCCAGAGCCGTTCGATGGTCTCCACGCCATCCAAGCCGGGCGGCATGCGCATGTCGACGAAGGCCAGCGCATAGGGCCGGCCGGCGGCGAGCGACTGGCGCATCCGCTCCACGCCCTGCTCGCCCTGGTAGGCCGAATCGAGCTCGAAATCGATCGCGGCCGCGGCGGCGCGCGCGGGCG
>JACMLV010000738.1 GCA_014379395.1 Burkholderiaceae bacterium | reverse complement strand
TGGCCGCGGGCGATGAGGCGATTGCTGCTCGGCGCCAATCGACTATGCGAGGCGGCGCGCCAACAAGAAGTCCGATTCGGCGGCGCCGACGTCGCCGCCTTCCGGACGCTCTACGATGCCATTGTCGCGGAAGGCGAACAGCTCAATCCCGAGGCGGCCAATCCGGCCGGCACGCGCGGGCGGGCGCGCGGGCGGGCCAAACAATCCGTCGCCCACAATCTGCTACGGCACTTTCGGCAACACGCCGACGCCGTTCTGTTGTTCATCCGCGACCATGCCGTGCCCTTCACCAACAACGTCGCCGAGCGCGCCGTCCGCATGCCCAAAGTGAAGCAGAAAATATCCGGCTGCCTCCGCGCCGTCGCCGGCGCCGAAAACTACTGCGTCATCCGCTCCTGTCTCGACACGCTTCGCAAGCAGGGCCATGGCATGCTCGAAGTATCACAGCGTGCATTCTCCGGTAATCCTATCCAGTCCAGTCTTCCGCGTAGCGGCTAAGCGGCTGAACAGTCACAAATTTGGATTGAATAGCACAAGACGTATCGCCCGCATTTTAGGCTGGCCGCCATTGTTCTAAATACTTGAATTTAAAGGAATTTTGGCCTGCCCAACAGGAATCGAACCTGTGACCCTCAGCTTAGAAGTCTGACTAAGGAATCCAGTATCCATGCGGGTTTCCGGCCGATTTTCGTTCCGCAAAAACTAGGTGCTGGCCTTGGTCCATGCCCGGGAAATCGAAGCCGGACCATCTTTTTGCGGAACGAAAATCGGCAGATTGTCCACCCGAGTTCCCGCACCAGCGAGACGTCACATTGAACAACACCGACCACGATTACTCAGAACCGTGCTTCCATCCCGGGACATTGACATAATATTTTGTCGCCTTGCCGATGCCGTGGACGACCAACGCTTTTTTCAACAACAATTCTGTCAAATCACGCGTGGCGGTTGCCTTCGAAACACCTGTGATCTTGCAGTATTTCTCAGCCGTCAACCCGCCAAGAAAACCTCCATCCCCGGCATCAAGCAACTTATGTAACGTCTTGCGCTGGCGCTCGTTAAAGGCGTGTTCTGACAGAACGGACCAAAAACGAGCCTTTTCAAGCGCCCTATCGATCAGCATTTCGGATTTCATGCACGCCTCGGAAAACTGGGTCGCGAACCACACTAGCCAAGAAGTGATATCGAGATCGCCTTTTTGCGCCTCGTTCAGGGCGGCGTAATATGCGGCGCGATTTTCCTGAAATTGACGCGACATGCTGTACAGGCGCATCTCCGACTTGGCGTCCTGCGCGATTGCCATGTCCATGATGGCGCGACCGACGCGTCCGTTCCCATCCTCAAACGGGTGGATGGTTTCGAACCAGAGATGAGCGATTGCTGCGCGCACAATTCCGTCTGCTTGGTTTGAGATATTGAACCATTCAATGAAGCGCGCCATTTCCTCCGGGACCCGTTCCGATTCCGGCGCGCGGTAATGAATCACCTCCCTGCCCGGCCTCCCGCTGACGATTTGCATGGGGTCGATGAATGTCCGAAATTTTCCAACTTCGATGCGCTGTATTCCGGATGTCCCTCCAGGAAAAAGGGCCGACTGCCACCGGCACAAGCGGTCGACATCGAGAGGCACTTGGAAATTTTTGACTGCGTCATGCATGACCTCGACCAGTCCGTCGACATGACGCGACGATGGACCTGCCCCGGCCAGCCCCAGCATGCGCATAACCGACGAGCGCACTTGATCAAAATCGAGCTTCTGACCTTCGATGGCAGCGGTCGAAATCACTTCGCCGACCCAGATGTCGTTGACCACTTGGGCCAGGGCCTCTCCCGTCACGCCAATCGCTTGCGCCTTGCCAAGCACCTTCCCCTGATGCAGGCGCGCTTGAGCCAAAGACTCGGCGATTGCGCTCCCGTCATAGGTCCAGCAAGGCCAAGCCCGGAGTTGCCATACGAACGAAGGGGCGTGAGCTGTATTCATGGTTAATTCAAATCATCCTGTGAGCCGTATTCTGATTATATACGGCTCACCTGCGTCCACGCGTTTAACTTGGAAGCGTCCAAGTGGCAGGAAATTCCGGTAATGCTCAGTTCGATAGCGGCAGGGTGCCAAGAGCATTCTAGCGTAACAAATAATTAACGCCGCCGGCACCAAAATATGGTGCGCTTTGCAGTTCACAGCAGGCGCCCCAGTATGTCGCTGGTGCAGCACGCTTTTTGAAAAATTTCCAAAAAATCGCAGAGTTCCGCAAAATTTTTTGCTCTGTTCCGCATTTTTTAAAATCTAAGTATTTGATTTTATTTGATTTATTGGCCTGCCCAACAGGAATCGAACCTGTGACCCTCAGCTTAGAAGGCTGATGCTCTATCCAACTGAGCTATGGGCAGAGTGAGGAGATTTGAATACGACTAGATGGCGTGGAAATGCTTCGCACAAATAAAAACGGGCTGCCATTTCTGACAGCCCGCTTAGAACTTGGTCGGAGTACAAGGATTCGAACCTTGGACCCCCTGGTCCCAAACCAGGTGCGCTACCGGGCTGCGCCACACTCCGAAGACAACATCATACCGTCTGGGGCGATTTCCGTCAATGCTGGCGGAAAATTAAGCCGAACGATTCGGCGCAACCGGAATCCCGGTATCGCGTTGCCCTGCCCGCCCCGCCCGCATCACGCCGAGACGGTGTCGGCGATGCGCCGCGCCATCGTCGCGGCATGGTCGGCGTTCTTCGCTTCGACCATCACGCGGATCAGGGGTTCGGTGCCGGAGGCGCGGATCAGCACGCGGCCGGTGTCGCCCAGTTCGCGCTCGACTTTTTCCTTTTCATCGACCGTGGCCAGGTTCTTCTGCCAGTCGAAGCCGTTGGCTACGCGCAGGTTGATCAGGGTTTGCGGGAACAGCACCAGTTCCTTGGTGCATTGGTCGAGCGACATGCCGCTGCGCTTCAGGGCCGACAGCACCTGCAGCGCCGACACGATGCCGTCGCCGGTGGTGTGCTTGTCGAGGCACAGCAGGTGGCCGGACCCCTCCCCGCCCAGGTTCCAGCCGCGCTCGCGCATCACTTCGAGCACGTAGCGGTCGCCCACCTTGGCGCGCGCGAAGGCCACGCCCATTTGCTTGAACGCCACTTCGAGCGCCATGTTGGTCATCAATGTGCCAACCGCGCCGGCCACCGGGCCGGTCGCGAGGCGGTCCTTGACCATCACGTAGAGCAATTGGTCGCCGTTGTACTGGCGCCCGCCGGCGTCGCACATGATCAGGCGGTCGGCGTCGCCGTCGAGCGCGATGCCAAGGTCGGCGCCGTGCTCGCGCACCGCCGCCGACATGGCGTCGGGGTCGGTCGCGCCGAAGCCGTCGTTGATGTTGAAGCCGTCCGGCTTGTTGCCGATGGCGACCACTTCGGCGCCCAGTTCGTGGAACACGTGCGGCGCGATGTGGTAGGCGGCGCCGTGGGCGCAGTCGACGACGATCTTCAAGCCGCGCAGATCGAGTTCGTTCGGAAAGGTGCTTTTGCAAAATTCGATGTAGCGGCCCTGGGCGTCGTCGAGCCGCTTGGCGCGCCCCAGGCGCTCCGAGGCCACGCATTCCATCGGCGACTCGAGCGCCGCCTCGATTTCCTCTTCGATCGCGTCGGGCAGCTTGGTGCCGAGGTCGGAGAAGAATTTGATGCCGTTGTCCTGGAACGGGTTGTGCGAGGCGGAAATGACGACGCCGGCCGACAGGCGCAGCGCGCGGGTCAGGTAGGCGATCGCCGGGGTCGGCATCGGGCCGGCCAGCATGACGTCGACGCCGGCCGCCGAGAAGCCCGCCTCCAGCGCCGCTTCCAGCATGTAGCCGGAGATGCGCGTGTCCTTGCCGATCAGCACCGTCGGGCGCACCGTCGCGCTTTGCGCCTTGGCCAGCACCTTGCCGGCCGCGTAGCCGAGGCGCATCACGAAGTCGGGGGTGATCGGCGCGGCGCCGACCAGGCCGCGGATGCCATCGGTACCGAAATATTTACGTGCCATATTGTTCTCTTTTTTAGTTGGGGGAGTAAATCAATGCGCCGCCTGCCAGACCTTGAGCGCGTCGACGGTCTCGGCGACGTCGTGCACGCGCACGATCTGGGCGCCGTGGCTGACCGCCGCCAGCGCGCCGGCCAGGCTGCCGGCCAGGCGCTGCTCGA
>JACMLV010000737.1 GCA_014379395.1 Burkholderiaceae bacterium | reverse complement strand
CCCGGTTGCTGCCCAGCACCCCGGCCAGCGGCCCCTTGTGGCCGCGCAGGTGGGCGCCGATGGCGACGTTCTCCAGCACGCTCATGCGCGGCAGCAGGCGCACGTGCTGGAAGGTGCGGCTCATGCCCAGCGCGGCGATGGCGCGCGAGCTGTGGCCGGCCACCGACTGGCCGCGGAACAGCACCTCGCCGGAGCTCGGCGTGTCGACCCCGGACAGCTGGTTGAACATGGTGCTCTTGCCGGCGCCGTTGGGGCCGATCAGCGCGAGGATCTCGCCGGCGCGCACTTGCAGGCTCATGTTGTTGTTGGCGACCAGCCCGCCGAAGCGGCGCGTGACGTCGCGCGCTTCGAGGATCACGGCGCCGTGCTCGGGCTGCGGCTTTTTCGGCAGCGGCGCGGCGTGCACGTCGATGTGCTTCGGCTCGGGGCGCACCGGCACCAGTTTCGCCAGCAGCGGCCAGAGGCCGTCGCGGGCGCGGTGCAGCAGCACGATCATCATCAGGCCGAACACGATCACCTCGAAGTGGCCGGCCGAGCCGAACAGCTGCGGCAGCAGGGTTTGCAGCCACTGCTTGAGCACCACGATCACGCCGGCGCCGAGCAGCGCGCCCCAGACCTGGCCGGCGCCGCCGACCACCGCCATGAACAGGTATTCGATGCCGATGTGCAGGCCGAACGGGGTCGGGTTGACGAAGCGTTGCAGGTGCGCGTACAGCCAGCCGGCGGCGCAGGCGTGCAGCGCGGCGATGACGAAGATGACCATGCGCGCGCGCGAGGTGTTCACGCCCATCGCCTCGGCCATCACCATGCCGCCCTTCAAGGCGCGGATGGCGCGCCCCTCGCGCGAGTCGAGCAGGTTGCGGGTGGTGAACAGCGCCGCCAGCACGAACGCCCACACCAGGTAGTAGTACTGGCCGTTGTCGACCAGCGCGTGGCCGAACAGGCTCACCGGCGGCAGGTCGGACAAGCCGGCGTGGCCGCCGAGGAACTCCATGTTGCCAAACAGCAGATACAGGCTGATGCCCCAGGCCATCGTGCCGAGCGGCAGGTAGTGGCCGGACAATTTCAGGGTCAGCGAGCCGAGCGCGCAGGCCACCAGCGCGGTGAGCAGCAGGCCGAGGATCAGCGCGGCCCACGGCGAGCCGCCGGTGAACGCCAGCCAGGACGGCAACTCGGGCGTGGTGCTGAGCCAGGCGGTGGTGTAGGCGCCGAGGCCGACGAAGGCGGCCTGGCCGAACGAGGTCAGGCCGCCGACGCCGGTCAGCAGCACCAGTCCGAGCGCGACCAGCGCGGACAGGCCGACGTAGTTGAGCAGCGTGACGTAGAAGTCGGGCAGCAGCAGCGGCGCGACGGCGACGAAAGCCAGGAACAGCGCCAGCACGTGGCGCGAACCGAAGCGGCGCTTGGCGGCGACCGCGTTCGGGGCGAGCGCGTGCATTTCCGGGCTCATTTCGGTTGGCGTGTTCATTCTTCTTCCTCCACATGGTGCGACTTGAGCGAGCGCCACATCAGCACCGGCAGGATCAGCATGAACACCAGCACATCCTTGAAGGCGCTGGCCCAGAACGACGAGAACGATTCGAGCAGGCCGACCAGGACCGCGCCGCCGGCCGCCAGCGGATAGCTGGCCAGCCCGCCGATGATGGCGGCGACAAAACCCTTCAGGCCGATCATGAAGCCGCTGTCGTAATAGACGGTGGTCAGCGGCGCGACCAACAGGCCCGACAAGGTGCCGATCAGGGCCGCGACGAAAAACGTGCGGCGCCCGGCCAGCGCCGGCGAGATGCCCATCAGGCGCGCGCCGGTGCGGTTGATGGCGGTGGCGCGCAGCGCCTTGCCGGTCAGGGTGCGCTCGAAGTAGTAGTACAGGCCGCCGATCAGCGCCAGCGAGGCGGCGATCACGACCATGGTGTGGCCGCCGACCAGCAGCGAGCCGACCTCGATCTGCGCCTCGCTGAACGGCAGCGTGCGCGCGCCCTCCGGCCCGAACACCAGCAGGCCGAAGCCGACCATCACCAGATGCACGGCGACGGCGATGATGAGCAGCACCAGCACCGGCGCCTCGGCCACCGGCTGGAACGCGAGCCGGTAGAGCATCGGCCCCATCGGCACCACGATGGCCAGCGTCAGGGCCGCCTTGAGCAGCGCCGGCAGCGTCGCCAGCGGCAGCAGCCAGAGCAGCGCGGCCAGCGCCAGCGGATAGGCCAGATTCCACAGCAGCGACTGGCCGAGCCGGCGCCGGCCCGGCTGCGAGGCGGCGAAATCGGCCGCCAGCGCCAGCGCGCCGGCGCCGACCAGAATCCAGACCGTGGCCGGAAAACGGCCCGCTTCGAGCGTGGCCATCGTCAGCGCGCCCCAGGCCAGGAACTCGCCCTGGGGAATGAAGATGATGCGGGTGACGGCGAACACCAGCACCAGCGCCAGCGCCAACAGGGCGTAGACGGCGCCGTTGGTGACGCCGTCCTGCGCCAGCAGGGCGAAAATTTGAGCATCCATGCAAAGGACTCCTTAGTGCAAGCGCGACACCGGCGACGGCGAGGTGCAAAAATGTAGGGTGGGCACGATTTTGTGCCCACCCTACGTTGCTTCACCCGGCGACCGGGCGGTGTTGCGCCCGACTTCCAAATCAAACGGCCAGGCCGCGTTCACGCGCCAGCGTCAGCGCGGTGTCTTCGATCATGTCTTCCTGGCCGCCGACCATGCCGCGCCGCCCCAGTTCGATCAGCAGCTCGCGCGCCGGGATCTTGTACTTGGCCTCGGCGCGCTTGGCGAACAGCAGGAACGACGAATACACGCCGGCGTAGCCGAGCGTGAGCGAGTCGCGGTCGATGCGGATGATGTGGTCCATCATCGGCACGACGAGGTCCTCGGCCACGTCCTGGATCTTGAACAGGCCGCCGCCGGTGGCGATGCCCATGCGCGCGCAGACCGCGACGAACACCTCCCTCGGCGTGTTGCCGGCGCCGGCGCCCAGGCCGGCGGCGGCCGCGTCGATCCGGTTGGCGCCGTATTCGACCGCCGTCACCGAGTTCGCCACGCCCATCGCCAGGTTGTG
>JACMLV010000083.1 GCA_014379395.1 Burkholderiaceae bacterium | reverse complement strand
TTTCTTCGTTCCTCCCATTTCCCGCCATCTCCTGCGCCACGCCAGACGCCGCCGGCCGGCCCCTGCCGCACAGTCGATCTGGCGCAGTCCGGCGCCCGTTCTTTTGCCGGAAAATCAAACGGTTTCGACAAATAGTTGCTCGAATTCAGCGCCAAGCGAACCGAGCTGAACCAACATATCGCGAGAAAAGTGGATTATTTGTTTATGTGCGGCTAAATTCGTGCTTATAATTGTTGACCGTTTTTGTCAACAGTCGAGCCCGGTTTTCCGCCTTGATCCGGCCAGCTTTTCCTGACCGACCGAGCATCCGTCCCGCTTTTTCCGGGCCAATGGAGTTGTCGCACCGGCTCCCTGCTTGCGGGAGCCGCATCAAAGCAAGCGAGTAGTGCGCCGCCTGGTCCAGGCCGGCGCGGATTGCGGAGTGGCGGCGGCTCGGCGCAGCGATGGCCCGGCACCGTCAACGATCCATTTTTGATGGTTGGGGATAACATGAGACAGGTCACGCGATTGTCATCGTTGATACTCGGTCTGGCGCTGGGCGCGGCCGCCCTGGCGGCCCAAGCGGCCGACGAGCCGCCGGTCACCGGGCGACCGTTCCAGCGCGAACTGAACCTGCAGCCGCCGGTCACCCCGATCGCCTCCCAGATCTACGATCTGCACACCTGGATGATGGTGGTCTGCCTGGTCATCTTCGTGGCCGTGTTCGGCGTGATGTTCTATTCGATCTTCAAACACCGCAAATCGGTCGGCCACAAGGCCGCCATCTTCCACGAGAGCACCGCCGTCGAAGTGGCCTGGACCATCGTGCCCTTCCTGATCATCATCGGCATGGCGCTGCCGGCCACCAAGACCGTGGTCGGCATGAAGGACACCAGCGGCGCCGACATCACCATCAAGGCCACCGGCATGCAGTGGAAGTGGGGCTACGATTACCTGAAGGGCGAGGGCGAGGGCATCTCCTTCCTGTCGAGCCTGGCCACCCCGCGCGCCCAGGTCGGTTCGCCCGGCGTGGCGCCGACCGAGGCGCGCGGCGAGAACTACCTGCTCGAAGTCGACAACGAGGTGGTGGTGCCGGTCAACAAGAAGATCCGCCTGGTCTTGACCGCCAACGACGTGATCCACGCCTGGTGGGTGCCGGCCCTGGGCGTCAAGCAGGACGCCATTCCCGGCTTCGTGCGCGACACCTGGTTCCGCTCGGATCACATCGGCGTGTTCCGCGGCCACTGCGCCGAGTTGTGCGGCAAGGAGCACGCCTTCATGCCGGTGGTGGTGCGGGTGGTCTCGGCCGACGACTACAAGAACTGGGTCGGCTTGCAGCAGGCCAAGATGCTGGCGGCGGCCGACGATCCGAACAAGACCTGGACCATCGCCGAGCTGAAGGCGCGCGGCGAGCAGGTCTACAACGCCAACTGCGTGGCCTGCCACCAGGCCAACGGCAAGGGCGTGCCGGGCGCCTTCGCCGCGCTCGACGGCTCGCCGGTGGTCAACGGGCCGAAGGCGGCGCACATCAACGTTCTGCTCAAGGGCAAGAACAGCGGCGCCTTCCCGGCCCCGATGCCGCCCTGGCCGCAGCTGTCGGACACCGAGATCGCCGCCGTCATCACCTTCACCCGCAACAACTGGTCGAACAAGGCGGCGGAAAACATCGTTCAGCCGGCCGAAGCCCTCGCCGCACGCAAGTAAGCACGCAAGTAACAAGGAGTTCCGACATGCACACCCGCACCCTCGATCCGGTTCACGCAGGCGAGCACGATCACGCCCACGCCCATCCGCCCGGCGCGCAGCGCTGGCTGTTCGCCACCAACCACAAGGACATCGGCACCCTGTATCTGTGGTTTTCCATGATCATGCTGCTGTCGGGCGGCGTGCTGGCGCTGATGATACGCAGCGAACTGTTCCAGCCCGGCCTGCAGTTCTTCCAGCCCGAGTTCTTCAACCAGCTGACCACGATGCACGGCCTGATCATGGTGTTCGGCGCGATCATGCCGGCCTTCGTCGGCTTCGCCAACTGGATGATCCCGATGCAGGTGGGCGCCTCCGACATGGCGTTCGCGCGCATGAACAACTTCTCGTTCTGGCTGCTGCCGCCGGCCGCGATCCTGCTGGCGACCTCCTTCCTGGTGCCGGGCGGGGCCACGGCCGCCGGCTGGACCCTGTACGCGCCGCTGTCGACCCAGATGGGGCCGGGCATGGACATGGCGATCTTCGCGATCCACCTGATGGGCGCGTCCTCGATCATGGGCTCGATCAACATCATCGTCACCATCCTCAACATGCGCGCGCCCGGCATGACCTTGATGAAGATGCCGATGTTCTGCTGGACCTGGCTGATCACCGCCTACCTGCTGATCGCCGTGATGCCTGTCTTGGCCGGCGCCATCACGATGACGCTCACCGACCGCCACTTCGGCACCTCGTTCTTCAACGCCGCCGGCGGCGGCGATCCGGTCATGTACCAGCACATCTTCTGGTTCTTCGGCCATCCCGAGGTCTACATCATGATCCTGCCGGCCTTCGGCATCATCTCGCAGATCCTGCCGGCGTTCGCCCGCAAGCCGCTGTTCGGCTACGCCTCGATGGTGTACGCGACGGCCTCGATCGCGATCCTGTCCTTCATCGTCTGGGCGCACCACATGTTCACCACCGGCATGCCGGTGACCAGCCAGCTGTTCTTCATGTACGCCACCATGCTGATCGCGGTGCCGACCGGGGTCAAGGTGTTCAACTGGATCGCCACCATGTGGAAGGGCTCGATGACCTTCGAGACGCCGATGCTGTTCGCGGTCGGCTTCATCTTCGTGTTCACCATCGGCGGTTTCACCGGCCTGATCCTGGCGGTGACGCCGATCGACATCCAGCTGCAAGACACCTATTACGTCGTCGCGCACTTCCACTACGTGCTGGTGGCCGGCTCGCTGTTCGCGCTGTTCGCCGGGTTTTACTATTGGAGCCCGAAGTGGACCGGCCACATGTACAACGAGACGCGCGGCAAGATCCACTTCTGGCTGTCGCTGATCACCTTCAACATCACCTTTTTTCCGATGCACTTCCTCGGCCTGGCCGGCATGCCGCGCCGCTACGCCGACTATCCGGCGCAGTTCACCGATTTCAACATGCTGATCAGCATCGGCGCCTTCGGCTTCGGCCTGGCCCAGGTGTATTTCCTGTTTTTCGTGGTCTTGCCGACCATCAAGGGCGGCGCCAAGGCGCCCGACAAGCCGTGGGAGGGCGCCGAGGGGCTGGAGTGGACCGTGCCCAGCCCGGCCCCGTTCCACACCTTTGAAACGCCGCCGACCGTGAAATGAGCCCACCTAGCGAAGCGAGCCGCGCCATGCCCGAACCGGGACGGCCGAACAACCTGAGGACCGCGCTGATCCTGGGCGCGGTGGCGCTGGCGTTTTTTCTCGCCGTGGTCGCCAAGCGCGTCTGGCTGATGCCATGAGCGTGCCAAGCCGGCTCAATCGCAAGCTGCTCGGCAAGCTGCTGGTGATCGCGCTCGTCATGTTCGGCTTCGGCTACGCGCTGGTGCCGCTGTATAAGCAGTTGTGCGAGGTGCTCGGCATCAACGTGCTGACCCAGAAGGACGGTACGGTGCGAATCGACCAGAACACGCAGGTCGACCTGAGCCGCAGCGTGACGGTGGAATTCGACGGCAACGCGCAGGGGCCGTGGCGCTTCCGGCCGGTGGTCGGCAGCATGACGGTGCATCCGGGCCAGCTGGCGACGGTGATGTACGAGGTGGTCAACACCCAGAAGCGGACCGTGAACGCGCAGGCGATTCCGAGCTACGCGCCGCAAAGCGCCGAGCGCCATTTCAAGAAGGTCGAGTGCTTTTGCTTCCAGCAGCAGGCGCTCAAACCGAACGAGGCGCGCCAGATGCCGGTGGTGTTCTTCATCGATCCGGCCCTGCCGAAGGAGGTGAAGACGATCACCTTGTCGTATACGTTTTTCGAGATCGCCGGCCTGAGCCAGGCCGACAAGTGAGTGGCGGTGGCATGGACGAGTTGAAAAAACAGCCGAAGGCATCGTTCCTGTATTCGATGCGGGCGGTGTTCTGGTCCTTTTTCGGCTTGCGCCGCAAGCGCGATTTCGACACCGATTCGGCCAGCCTCAATCCGGTGCACGTCATCATCGCTGGCTTGATCGGCGCGGCCTGCTTCATCGGCCTGCTGATAGCGATTATCAAGTTGGTGGTGTTGGGGTAGGCAGTCAGGGGCAGACAGTCAGCAGCAGTTCAGATCGAGCGAGGGAGACGAACATGAAATCACCGAATGCCGCCGTACCGTATTACTTCGTGCCGGCGCCGTCGAAGTGGCCGATGCTGGCCGGCCTGAGCCTGCTGCTGACCATGATCGGCGCCTCGGCCTGGGTCAACGAGCTGGCCTGGGGGCCGTATCTGAACCTGCTCGGGCTGGCCGGCACCGTGGCGGTGTTGTGCTTCTGGTTCCGCGACGCGATCGGCGAATCGGAGGGCGGCCTGTACAACCAGCGCATCGATCATTCCTACCGCTGGAGCATGAGCTGGTTCATCTTCTCCGAAGTGATGTTCTTCGGCGCCTTCTTCGGCGCGCTGTTCTACGCGCGCATCGTGACGACGCCGTGGCTGGGCGACATCGACCACAAGATGCTGTGGCCGGACTTCGACGCGCAGTGGGGCGGCGCCGGCCCGGCCGGCACCATCGAGCCGTTTCGGACCATGGGGCCGTTCCCGATCCCGACCATCAACACCGCCTTGCTGCTCAGTTCGGGCGTGACCCTGACCATCGCCCACCACGCGCTGCGCGCCGGGCACCGGGCCCGCACCGCGCTGTTCCTGTTCGCCACCATCGTGCTGGGCTTCACCTTCATCGGCTTCCAGGCCTACGAGTACATGCACGCGTATAGCGAGCTGAACCTGAAGCTGACGTCCGGCATCTACGGCTCGACCTTTTACATGCTGACCGGCTTTCACGGCTTCCATGTGACGATCGGGGCGATCATGTTGTCGGTGATCCTATACCGCGTGCTGCGCGGCCACTTCACGCCCGACCACCACTTCGGCTTCGAGGGCGCGGCCTGGTACTGGCACTTCGTCGACGTGGTCTGGCTCGGCCTGTATGTGATCGTGTATTGGCTTTGAAGCTGGCGCCGAAAGCGGTCAGCGCAGGCCGGTCGGCGCGATCCAGCCGAGCTTGTAGCCCAGCAGGATCAGGGCGAACAGCGCGACCGAGAGGCCGACCCGCAGCGCCAGCGCGTGCACGGTGCGGTTGCTGCGGCCCTTGTCGCGCATCATGTAGAACAGCGCCGAGCCGAGGCTGCCGATGATCAGGATGAAGGCGATCGCGACGACGATTTTCATGGCGGGCCGGGGGCGGAAGGATGGAAGGACCATTGTAATGCGGATCGGCTTTCGGTTTAGATGGGTGCCGTTTGTCGCCGCCGTGCTGGTGGCGGCGCTCGGCGTCGTTCTGGCCCAGTGGCAAGAGGGACGCGCCGAGCAAAAGATGGCGCTGGAGGCCAAGCTGGCGGCCGGCGACGCGGACGCGCCGCTGGTGCTGGGGGCGGCGCCGCTCGCGCCCGAGGCGGTCGAGCTGCGCCGCGTCGTCGTCAGCGGCCAGTTCGTGCCGGGCTGGGCGCTGTACCTGGAAAACCGTCCGTATCAGGGCCGCGCCGGGTTTTATCTGCTGATGCCGTTCCGCATCGCCGATTCGAATATGCACGTGCTCGTCGAGCGCGGCTGGCTGCCGCGCCACAGCGCCGAGCGCGCCCGCCTGCCGGTGTACGCGACGCCGTCCGGCAACGTCACCATCGAGGGCGTGGCCAGGCGCAGTCCCGGCCATGTGATGCAGCTGGGCAGCGCGCCGTTGCTGCGCCCCAACGCGATCGTGCAAAATGTCGAGGTCGAGCAGGTCGCCGAGGCCAGCGGCTTGACGCTGCAACCGTTCGTGATCGAGCAAAGCGGCGCCGCCGACGACCATCTGGTGCGCGACTGGCCGCCGCCTTCGCTGGGCGTGGAGAAACACCGCGGCTATGCGTTCCAGTGGTACGCGCTGGCGCTGATGGCGCTTTTATTTTTTCTGGTGACAGGATTACGCCGTGGAACAAGCTGAATTGAAATCGATGCCGGACGCGCCGCGGCACGCCCCCGACCAGGCGCGCGACGAGCGCGCGCGCGCCATGCGGCGCAGCGGCCGCTGGAAGCTGCTGCTGGTGCTGGCGGTGTGCGCCTTTCCGCTGGCCGGCTCCTATTTCACGTATTACGTGCTGAAACCGACGACGCGCAACAATTACGGCGCGCTGATCGATCCGCGCGCCCATCCGATCCCGCCGCTGGCCGCCACCACGCTGGACGGCAAGCCGGCCGCGCTGGAGGCCTACAAGGGCAAGTGGATCATGCTGCAAGCCGGGCCGTCCGACTGCCGGGAGGCTTGCCGCAAGCAGCTGTTCGCGATGCGCCAGCTGCGCCTGATGCAAGGCAAGGACATGGAGCGCATCGAGCGCGTCTGGCTGATCACCGACGCCGAGCCGCTCGACACCATGTTGCTGCGCGAATTCGACGGCACCGACATGCTGCGCGTGTCGAAGGCGGCGCTGGAGCGCTGGCTGCCGGTCGAGGCGGGCGGCGACGCGGCCGGCCACCTGTACCTGATCGACCCGCTGGGCAACCTGATGATGCGCTTCCCGAAGGACGCCGATCCGTCCAGGGTGAAGAGGGACATCGCCAAGCTGCTCAAGGCGTCGGCGATCGGCTAGCGCGATGCAAGCGAGCGCCCTGGCCCAGTTGGGCGCCACCGGCCTGCTGGTGGCGGCGCTGCCGCTGACGCTGGTCTGGCTGGCGCGCGACGCCGACAAATTCCGCAAGCTGGCCTGGTTCGCCGTCTTCCTCACGTTCGACCTGATCCTGTTCGGCGCCTTCACCCGGCTGTCGGACTCCGGCCTGGGCTGCCCGGACTGGCCGGGCTGCTACGGCCTGGCCAACCCGTTCCAGGCGCGGGAGGCGATCCGCGCCGCCGAGGCGCTGGCGCCGCACGGCCCGGTCACGCCGCTCAAGGCCTGGATCGAGATGACGCACCGCTATCTGGCGATGGCGGTCGGCGTGCTGATCGTGGCGCTGGCGTTGCACAGCTGGCGCCGCTGGCGGCGCGACCGGTCCACGCCGTGCTCGCCGCGGCTGCCGGGCGCCTTGTTGTTGTTCGTCTGCCTGCAAGGCGCGTTCGGCGCCTGGACGGTGACGCTGAAGCTGCAACCGGTGATCGTGACGATCCACTTGTTGCTCGGCATGGGGCTGCTGGCCATGTCGACCTGGCTCGCCGCGCGGCAGGACGCAATCGGCGCGC
>JACMLV010000736.1 GCA_014379395.1 Burkholderiaceae bacterium | reverse complement strand
GCGACTTATAAAAATAGCGGATTTTTCGCCGAGACAAGGAAAAAACCGCAGCAATACCGAGGTATTGCGAGGATTTTTGACGCAGTATCGGCGGAAAAGACGCATTTTTATGTCGCAAGAAGAGCGCAACACTACACTAGTTCCTCGAACGGCCAGCCCTATTTGCGGTTGGCCTTGAGTTCCTCGCGCCGGCGCGCCTGCAGTTCGCGCTCGCGGGCATCAATCACCGACTGATCATAAAAAGTGGCGTCGGTCGCCTTGCGCGCAATGGCGAGCTGGTCGAGCGCGGCCATGGTGCCGCCGTTTTGCAGATACGACTCGGCCAGCGCGATGTGCTGCAAGGCTTGCTTGCCCTGCTGCGCATAGGTCTTGGCGAGCAGGTCGTAGAGCTTCGGCTCTTGCCGGTATTGCCGCACCTGGTCGCGCAAAAAGCTGACCGCCCGCTCCAGCTGGCCGGCGCCGGCCAGCGCCTGCGCGTACTGGCGCGCGATCCCGCGCGAGAGCGGAAATTGCTGACGCGCCGCATCGGCCGCCTTGAGCGCCTGTTTCGCCATCTGCGGCGCCTGCCCCGGCGCCAGCTGGATGTCGAGCGCCAGGCTGGCGAAGATCGGATTGGGAAGCGACGCCGGCGGCGCCATGCCGAAGCTGCCGGCGCTCATGGCCGGCGCCTTCTCGGCGCTGGCGCGGGCCGAGTCGAGCCAGCTTTGCGCCTTGGCCAGATCGCCCTTCTTCAGCGCCAGCAGCGCCATCCCGTACTGCGCCGCGGCGACCTGGGGCCGGCTTTGCAGCTGCAACTGGCTGTCGAAATAGGCCTGCGTTTCCTGCTGGCCCTGCACGCTCTCGTCTTGCAGCACGCGGGCGCGGGCGCGCACCAGGTGGAAGTCGAGGCTGTCGGGGCGCTGCCGGTAGGCCTGCTCGCGCACCCGCGCCTGGATGTCGGCGATGCGCTCGGTGGTCAATGGATGGCTTTGCAGATAGGCCGGCGTCAGCTCGCTGTAGGAGCGCGAGGAGGTTTGCAGGCGGCCGAAGAAGGCCACCATGCCGCTGGTGTCGAAGCCGGCCTCGCCCATGATCTGGAAGCCGATCCGGTCCGCCTCGCGCTCGGCGTTGCGGCTGAAATTGAGCTGGCGTTGCATCGCCACGCCCTCGCTGGCCATGAAGGCGCCGATGGCCGCGTCGCCGCCGGCGCGCGAGGCGAGCGCCGCCAGCACCAGGCCGGCCAGCGGAATCAGGGCGTCCTGGCGCTGCTGGCCCAGCATGCGCGCGATATGGCGCTGGGCGACATGGCCGATCTCGTGCGAGAGCACCGAGGCCAGTTCCGATTCGCTCTGGGCGGCGAGCAACAAACCGGAGTGCACGGCGATGAAGCCGCCCGGCAGGGCGAACGCGTTCAGGCGCCCGTCGCGCACGGCGAAAAAGAAGAAGTCGTAGCCGGTCTCGCCGCGCACGCCCGGGCGCGCCGCCACCAGCGAATTGCCGAAATCGCCCAGGTATTCTAGGATCGGCGCGTCGTCGAGATAATCGTGGTCGGCGCGGATGTCGCGCATGATTTCCTCGCCCAGCTTGCGCTCGAGCGCGGGCGACAAATCCTCGCGCTCGGTGTCGCCCAGGCTGGGCAGATTGGGCGTCGCGGCCGGCGTCGGCCGGGTCTGCGCCAAAGCGGACGGGGACGAGGACAGCAGCACCAGGGCGGCGAGCGCGGGAATGGTCGCGCGCAGCGGGTTCAGACACGCCTTCAACGCGGCGGCCAGCGGGGTCGGTTCGATTTTCACGGTGCTATGATACCCGCAAGCGCTGCGGTTTCGCACGCCCCCGCCGTATGAGAAACATTTTGTTACCCGCCACTTTCAGCCCACTACTTTCACCCATGACCACGACAAATCCCACCCCACCCACGGCATCCTCCCCCGACGCGGAACAACTGACCCATTTCGACGCCCAAGGCCAGGCCCACATGGTCGACGTGGCCGCCAAGGCCGCCACCCATCGCATCGCCGTGGCACGCGGCACCATCCGCATGCGGCCCGAGACGCTGGCCATCATCCTGGCCGGCAGCGCAAAAAAAGGGGACGTGCTCGGCATCGCTCGCATCGCCGCCATCATGGGCGCCAAGCGGACCAGCGACCTGGTGCCGCTGTGCCATCCGCTGGCGTTGACGCGCGTGGCGGTCGACTTCGAAACCGACATCGAACATCACAGCGTGCACTGCACCGCGCAGGTGGAAACGGTGGGCCAGACCGGGGTCGAGATGGAGGCGCTGACGGCGGTGCAGATCAGCCTGCTGACCATTTACGACATGTGCAAGGCGGTCGATCGCGGCATGGTGATGACGGACGTGCGCGTGATGGAAAAGCATGGCGGCAAGAGCGGCGACTGGAGCGCGCAGTCATAAAAAAACACCTCGCGAAGGAGGTGTTTTTTTACTTCCAGCCGGTTTTGAAAGATGGGCCGCGAGGCCCATCCTATCCGGCTACAGCATTATTTGCACAGCTGGGTGGCAACGCAACCACTGGTGTTTGAGGTCCAAGTGATTGGCTGGTTGGCCGCGTAGACTGATGGCACCAAAATGTAAGTATCCGTAGCGGCGATGCCTTCGATTGCATTAGGGGTGACCGTAATGGTGCCGTCGACAACAGCCACCGAAGCGACATATTTGCTGGCGCTGGTGGCGGGGACACCGTTGGCTCCAGTGTCGCAGCCGCCGTATCCGGCCATGTCTTGACCGCAAATCTCGACGGCGGTTTTAGCGGCCGCGCTTGCCAGGATCACTTCCGAGAACTTCGCTCTTTTCATGTAGTTCTGGTACGCAGGCAGTGCCACGGCGGCCAAGATACCGATGATGGCGACGACGATCATCAACTCGATCAGCGTGAAGCCGGCTTGTGCTTGTTTTTTCATCATTTTGACGGATTTCATTTTAGTGCTCCCGGTGAGGTAATTAAGTTTGGTGTGACACAGGAGTATGAGCAAGGGGCGTGCCAGCTGGAAATATCCACCCCATTCGCGGCGCCTCAAAGGGAGAGCCATTCAGCGCTCCGGGCGCGACCGACAAATTTTGTCAGTCGTCGGTGCGAAGAAGTGACCATTTATTGATCTCGCACAGCAATCTGACAAAATTTGTCAGTCCGCCGCTTGCATTTCCAGCCCGAAGACCATTTTTGTTCCCGTCAGCTCGATCAGATCGCCATGCGCCAGCGCGCGCGGCGGCGGGCCGATGGGCGCATCGTTGAGCAGCGCCGGCTGGTCGCCCTCGATCTGCTCGATGTAATACGCGTCCGCGGCGCGGCGGATCGCCACCACCTGCACGCCGGCGCGGCCAAGGGTGGTCAAAGGCTTGGACAAGGTCAATTGCTTGCCCGCATTGGCGCCGCTCACCACGCGGATCGTGGCGGTCATCGGCGCGGCGGCCGCGGCGCTAAACGGCGGCACCCCGTCGCTGACAAACTTGAGCTGATATTTCGCCAGCGTGATCAGATCCTGATCGCGCAGAAAATGCTTGTTGACCCGGTGCCCGTTGACGAAGCTGCCGTTGGTGCTGGCCAGGTCTTCCAGATACGAGTCGTCGAGGATGGTGACGATGACGGCGTGCTCGCCGCTGACGGCCGGATGGGCCAGCACGATGTCGTTAAGCCGGCGCCGGCCCAGGCTGACGCG
>JACMLV010000735.1 GCA_014379395.1 Burkholderiaceae bacterium | reverse complement strand
CGTCATTCGCGGCAACCACGAATCGTGCGCGCGCGCCGGCCAGGGCTTTTGGCGCTTTCTCGACCCGCGCCCCCTGCTGGCCGGGCGCGACTGCAACGACGCGGCCGACGACGCCGAGGGCGATTATTCCGATCCGTATGCTGTGCCGCTCGGCCGTGACGCGCAATTGCTGGTGATCGACACGTCGAACACCTCGTGGCGCGGCTTCAAGGCGGGCGCGCCCGGAATGGCGAAATACCGCGACCAGTACCGCAAGCTCGAGGCGCTGTCGCAGCGCGCCGGCCACAACATCGGCGTCAACCACCAGCCGATCCTCGCCTTCCGCGCCGAGCACCTGCCGGACGGCAAGATCGACCTGCGGGGCGGCGACGCCGGCCTGCAGCAGGCGTTCGGCTCGCTCAATCCCCTGCTGCTGCCGCCGCGCATCCAGGTGATGCTGTCGGGCCATGTCCACCTGTGGCAACAGGTCAGTTTTTCCAGCGCCCATCCGACCCAGTTCGTGTCCGGTTTTTCCGGCACCGCCGAGGACATCGTGCCGCTGCCGGCGCGGCTGGCGCCGGGCGCGACGCCGGCGCCGGGCGCCGCGGTCGAGCATTTCAGCTCGTGGGTCGACGGCTTCGGCTTCATGACGATGGAGCGCAGCGGGGCGGCGCAATGGCAGGTGACGGTGTGGAACCGGCGCGGCGAGGTGGAAAACACCTGCCGCGTCGACGGCGCCAAGTCCGTTTGCGCGCTGGAGCAGGTGCCGGCGCGGCCGATAGCGGCCCCGAGCGTTATCGACAAATCGCATGAGTGATATGCGAAAGATAAATTGGCGTTATATGTCGCAACGCAGCATAATGGTCCTGTCTCCTCCAAGTCTTTCCAAGAATTGGATTTAGCCCGCTTTCACCAGCGGGCTTTTTTTTTGCGCTGGATCAAGGCGAAGGCACTTGAACGGGCAGCCACCCCGTCAAGATATCACCAAATCTAATTACTGGTATTCGAAAGATAAATTTGCGTTATATGCGGCGACGCAGCATAATTACACCTGTCTCCTCCAACTCTTCCAAGAATTGGATTTAGCCCGCTTTCACCAGCGGGCTTTTTTTTGCCTGCGCCCCTATCAGCGGCGTGTCCAACCTACGCGCGATGTTGCAGCAGTCCGCGGACCTCTTCCGTCACCTCGTGCTCAAAGGCATCCTCGAACGCAGTCAGCTCAGCAGCGGTAAGCCCCACCTCATCACTTAAAGCCACTCGTTTCCAATCCTCGACAGCCGCCAGCACGACCGCCAGCACGTCATGTGCATCCGCAGCGGTGAGTGAGAAGTACGGCGCCATATCGAGTAGCATTTGCACTGACTCAATAGGCCCGCCGTCCTCGCTCAGCCACGTTTTCGATTCCCGCAGCTTGCCGGGCATGGGATTGACGTCGAACGATGGCGCCAGTTGCCATTGGCCTTCACCAGCATAAAGGAAACCGTGGTTTTGCAAATGGTCGTCAGTGTTGGTGATGAGTAGATTAAATACCAGTCGACGCCACAGCTCCCGAGCATCCTGGTCGGGCGCTACGCACTTCCTGCGCATGACGTCGACAATCTCGGTGTACGCATGGGTGTCCTCTCTTGAGGCCTGAAGCATCGAGGCAGCGGACAGGTAGGGAATTCTTTTGTCACCCGGCGCCCTGTCAAACCGTTCGATGAGCGCGACAGCCGTTCCCTTGACAGAAACGGCGCGCGCAGTGGCGGCGTTGATACCCGCATGCCGCGATAAAACCAACGCCAGCACCTCGCCCCGGGTGACGTTGAAGGTATCATTCACGCTCGGAAATTTGCCGATGGCCAGCTTGCCGTTATCGTCGAGCACCGTGCACTTGGTGCCGCATCCCACCTAACCCAAGTTTGTCACATGGCACAACAAACATGAATTGAATCAACAGCTTACGATTTTTTCTTGGGCGTTATGGCACAACACATCTGCCATTCCTGGCTGGGAGGCGGGATGCTCTCCGCGTCAAATGACGGCGCGGCGCGTGCCGCCCGGGTTGGGGGCCAGGCCGAGGATGTCGGCGATTTTTTGCTGATGCGGTTCTGGCCGGGTCGCTTTCCTGACATGCACCGCGCGGCCGTCGCGGCGCTGCAGCGTGGTG
>JACMLV010000734.1 GCA_014379395.1 Burkholderiaceae bacterium | reverse complement strand
CCTCGAGCGGCACGCGCACCCTGCTGACCAAGGGCAAGGGCCGCGTCGCGGTGCCGGTCTACCAGCTCAACGCGCTCAATGCCGGCGACCAGGGCGCCGGCCCGGCGATTATCGAAGAAGATTTTTTCACCTGCAGAGTGCTCGATGGCTGGAGTTTCGTCATCAGCGACGCGGGCGACATCCTGCTCAACAAGAAAGGCTGAAGCAATCATGAAAGTTCTGATGACCGAATACCTGCGCATCGACCTCGAGGCGCAACAGTGGGAATGCCGCGTGTGCGATCACGTGGTCGGCCCGGCCGCCAACAGCTACAAGGAGGGCCTGCTGGTGTACGACCGCGACCCGCGCGAGATCCATCCGCCGGTGATCGACCCGGCCAAGTACCGCTTCACCTTCAGCCCCGATCCGGAATGGGTGCGCATCCTCGAGTACTACTGCCCGCATTGCGGCACCCAGGTCGAGACCGAATACGCGGTGCCGGGCCACCCGCCGCTGTACGACATGGAAGTCGACCTGCCGGCGCTCAAGGCGCAATGGTCGACCCGCGAGGAGGTCAAGGAGCCGGTGTCCGGTCCGGAAGTGGTGCTGGGCGCCGGCCACGGCCACTAAGGACGCATCACACACAACGGCATGCCGCGACGACGGCATGCCACGAACTAATTTAAGGAGATAGCATGAGGCGCGTATCAGTTGATATCGGTGGCACCTTCACCGATTGTTTCGTAGTCTGGGATGGCAAATACATCGAGGCGAAGGCCCTCACCACCCACCATAATCTGGCGCTGGGCTTCAATGAGGCGCTCGGCAAGGCCTGCCACGTGCTCGAGCTCGAGCTCGAGCAGATCCTCGCCGAGGTCGATTCGGTGCGCTACGCGACCACGCTCGGCACCAACGCGCTGATCGAGCACAAGGGCCCGCGCATCGGCATGCTGACCACGGCCGGCTTCGAGGCCACCGTGCCGCTGAGCCGGGCGCGCGGCTACGGCGAGGGGCTCGACTACCTGGCGCAGCAGGATTTGCCGAGCGCGGCGCGGCCCGATCCGCTGATCGAGGCGCACATGATTTGCGGCGTGCGCGAGCGGCTCGACTTCCAGGGCAACGTGGTGATGGGGCTCGACGAGGACGACGTGCGCCAGCAGATCCGCACCCTGGTCGACAAGGGCGCCCAGATCATCGTGGTGGCGCTGGTCAACGCGGTGGTCAATCCGGCCCACGAGCAGCGCATCGAGGAGATCCTGCTCGACGAGTATCCGTCGCACCTGCTGGGCGCCATTCCGGTGATCCTGTCGCACCAGGTGGCCGGGCGCAAGGGCGAGTACGTGCGCGCCACCTCGGCCATCGTCGACGCCTATCTGCACTCGACCATGTACCACGCGCTGTCCGCGCTGGAGCAGAACCTGCGCCAGCACCATTACGAGAAGCCGATGCTGGTGATCCACAACTCGGGCGGCATGGCGCAGCTCAACTCGACCGACGCGCTGCAGACCATCCACTCCGGGCCGGTGTCCGGCATCGCCGCCTCCGAGCATCTGGCGCTGCAGGCCCAGCTGGGCAACGTGGTCGCCACCGATATGGGCGGCACCAGCTACGACATCGGCATCGTGGTCGACGGCGGCATCAAGCACTACGACTTCAACCCGGTGATCGACCGCTGGCTGGTGTCGGTGCCGATGGTGCACCTGGTCACGCTGGGCGCCGGCGGCGGCTCGGTCGCCACCTACGACCGCATGTACGAGACCGTGAAATGCGGCCCCGAGAGCGCCGGCTCCGATCCCGGCCCGGCCTGCTACGACCGCGGCGGCATGAATCCGACCGTGACCGACGCCGACCTGCTGCTGGGCTACCTGGACGCCAAGAACTACGCCGGCGGCTCGATTCCGCTCAACCCGCGCCGCGCCGCCGCCGCCATCGAGGACAGCCTGTGCGAGGAGCTCGACTGCTCGATCATCGAGGCGGCCCTCCTGATCCGCGAAAAGGTCGACGCCAACATGGCCAACGGCCTGTTCACCGAGCTGCGCGCGCGCGGCTACGATCCGAAGGACTTCACCATGCTGGCCTACGGCGGCAACGGCCCGCTGCACTGTTGCGGCATCGCCCGCAACCTGGGCATCGACAAGATCCTGGCTCCGCCGTTCAGCTCGGTGTTCTCGGCCGTCGGCGCCGGCAACATGCACCAGCTGCACATCCACGAGCAGTCGCTCTACATGGTGCTGTACGACTCGAACAGCCGCCACATCTACGACGACTACGCGCGCTTCAACCAGATCGTGGCCGAGCTGAAGGAGGCCGGCACCCAGGACCTGATCCGCCAGGGCATGCAGAAGGAGCAGATCCTGCACAGCCTGGAGCTCGACATGCGCTACGGCAACCAGCTGGTGCAGACCACCGCCGTCATCGAGCAGCACCTGCTGCGCGGCCCGGGCGACGTGATGGCGATCATCTCGCAGTTCTCGAAGGACTACGGCAAGCGCTTCGGCGAGGGCAGCCAGGCGCCCGAGGCCGGCATCCGCATCAACACCATCCGGGTCGCCGCCTACGTGCGCCACGAGACGGTGCAGTTCGAGGACATCAAGCCGGTCGAGGCCGCCAAGCGCGCCTCGCCGCCGGCCCCGGCCGCCAGCCGCAAGTGCTACTTCGTCGGCCACGCCGCCGCCTTCGACACGCCGGTCTGGGACCGCGCCGCGATCGGCCCCGGGGTGCAGATCGCCGGCCCGGCCATCATCGCCTCCGAAGTCACCACCTACCTGGTCGATCCGGGCTGGAACTTCGTCTCGGCCAAACAGGGCGCCTCGTGGTTCCTGCGCGCCTGAGCGGCGCCGGCACCGCACTGAACCTCAACATATTTAAGGAATCGACATGAGCGAAATGAACATCCCAGCGGCGGGACACACGCCGAGCGCCGAGGAAGTGGCCCTGATCAAGAAGTTCTTGACCGACACCACGCTGTTTCTCGGGCCAGATCCGGAGATCATGACCCAGCACGACATCAAGCCGCGCAGCGCCGCCGAGGACGCGGCGATCGCCCGGGTCAGCGACGTGCACACCGTCGCCAAGATCCGCGACCGCATCCAGGCCGGCTGCGACGAGGGCTACGAGATGGTCGAGCAGATGGGCGCGGCGCCCGGCGCCAAGTGGGGCGACGTGATCACCGGCGTGTATTCGGCCTCGGGCGACCTGGCCATCGCCAGCGCCGGCGGCGTCTTGATCTTCTCGGCGCTGGTGCACCATCCGATCAAGTTCATCATCAAGAACTGGATCAACGAGCCGACCGTCGGCGTGCGCGAGGGCGACGGCTTCATCCACAACGACTCGCGCTACGGCAACGTCCACAACACCGACCAGAGCATGATCGTGCCGATCTTCTGGGAGGGCAAGCTGGTGTGCTGGGTGGCGTCCACCGTGCACGAGGGCGAGAACGGCGCGATCGAGCCGGGCGGCATGCCGTCGATGGCCGAGAGCTCGTACGACGAGGGCCTCAAGATGTGCCCGTTCAAGGTGGTCGAGAACTACGAGATCAAGCGCGACATCCTGACCTTCCTGCAAAACTCGGTGCGCGAGCCGAAGCTGCAATACGAGGACATGAAGGTCAAGCTGTACGCCTGCCTGCGCATCAAGCAGCGCGTCGAGGAGACCTTGCGCACCGACGGCCCGGACGCCCTGATCTCGACGCTGCGCCTGTCGATGGAGAACGTCAAGGCCGAGGTCACGCGCCGCATCGGCGAGTGGCCCGACATGTCGGTGCGCACCTACATCATCCAGGACTCGACCCTGCGCGAGAACTGCGTGGTGAAGATCAACTGCAAGCTGACCAAGACCGGCGAGCGGCTGATCTTCGACTTCCGCGGCTCCAGCCCGGAATTCACCAACCGCGCCACCAACACCATCCTGGCCGGCCTGAAGGGCATGATCGCGCAGATGTTCCTGTGCTACGTGTGGCCGGACCTGCCGCGCAGCCAGGCCGCGTTCGCGCCGATCGAGGTGATCACCGATCCGCACTCGATCGTCAACTGCTCGTACGACGCGCCCAACTCGCAGAGCCTGATGTCGATCTTCACCGGCTTCACGGCCAGCCAGCACGCGGTCGCCAAGTTCCTCTACAGCTGCCCGGAGAAGTACACCAAGGTCCATGCGCCGACCTTCAACATGATCAACACCTTCATCTGGGGCGGCGTCAGCCAGCACGGCGAGACGCTGGGCAACCTGTGCGCCGACTTGAACGGCATGGGCGGCGGTGCGCGCTGCGACAAGGACGGCGAGCACGCGCTGGCGCCGATCTTCGCCACCATGGCCGACATCGGCGAGCAGGAGTTGAACGAGGAGGAGGTGCCGTTCTTGCAGCTGGTGTCGAAGAAGATGACCACCGACGCCATCGCGCCCGGAAAATACCGCGGCGGCCAGGGCTACACGATGATCGCCTCGACCAAGGACAGCGAGCAGTGGGGTTTCATGACGGTGTGCCAGGGCGCCAAGATCCCGCCGCTGCAGGGCCTGTTCGGCGGCTATTCCTGCGGCGCCTACCCGCTGTGCAAGGTGAAGGGGGTCGACGTCTACGACGTGCTGCAAAACGAGCCGCACAAGTTCAAGCACTCGATCGCCGAGATCATGAACGAGCAGCCGTTCGAGGGCGCCACCTACACCACCCACCACATGGGCATGGGCTTCGAGATCTCCGAGCGCGGCGAGCTGTTCATGATCTCCCAGGGCGCCGGGGCCGGCTACGGCGACCTGCTCGAGCGTTCGCCCGAGGCGGTCATCCGCGACATCGAGGAGGGCCTGATCTCGCCCGGCGTGGCCGAGAACCTGTACAAGGTCAAGTTCGATCCGCTCACGCTGGCCATCAGCCAGGATGCGACCCGCGCGGCGCGCGAGGCCGAGCGCGCCGCCCGGCTGGCGCGCGGCAAGCCGTTCGGCGAGTTCATCAAGGAGTGGAACAAGCCCAAGCCGCCGGCCTACCTGCAGTACTTCGGCTGCTGGGGCGACGACGTCGGCACGCTGTACGTCGGCAGCCCGGACGTCACGCGCGACGCCAACGCGCCCAAGCCGAACTACATGCGCAATCCGAAGGACGTGCGCATCGACGAGCTCGAAGCCCGGCTGATCGCGCTCAATGCCTTGGGAGAAGACAAGAAATGAGCACCAGCCTCGCCGAGCTGATGCCCGCCGGCGACGGGCGGCCGGGCCTGCGCACCTGGCTCAAATCGTCGGCCTACGCGCGCCGCCTGCTGCTCGGCGCCGGCGGCGACCCGTGGCAGAGCGCCAGCGCCTACCTGGCCTGGTTCTCGCAGGCGCAGGGCCTGCTCAAGCCGGACGTGGCGGTGCTCGAGGTGGGCGAGCTGTTCGACGCATGGCTGGCGCGCCATCCGGGCCTGGGGGCCGAGCTGGCGGCCAAGCGCAAGGCCTCCTTCCCGCTCAGGAAGCTGCTCGAACAGCCGGGCCCGCGCGCCCTGCTGGCCGAGGTGATCGGCGCCGTGCTGGCCAACCTGCGCGGCCAGGTGCCGCTGGTGCTGGCGCTGCCGTCGCCGCGCGCCT
>JACMLV010000733.1 GCA_014379395.1 Burkholderiaceae bacterium | reverse complement strand
GGGCGGCGCGTTTTCAACCTCACCAAGAAGGTATTGCCGCCCATGACGTCCGCCACGCTGCCCCTGCCCGTCGTCACTTCCCTGGTCGAAGGCGTTGCCGCCGGCGAGGCCGAATGGCCCTATGTGGCGATCCTGACCCGGCTCGCGCTGGCCCTGGCGCTCGGTTTGCTGATCGGCATGGAGCGCGAGCGGCGCGGCAAGGAGGCCGGGCTGCGCACCTTCGGCTTCGTTTGCCTGCTGGGCGCGCTGGGTGCCTCGCTCGGCGACGGCTACGCCTATCTGGTGCTGATATTGACGGCGATGCTGACGGTGTTCCTCAACATCCAAAACCTGCGCACCCACGAGGGCACCGAGCTGACCACCTCGGCCGCCATGCTGATCACCTGCATGGTCGGCATCCTGTGCGGCAAGGGCCACACGCTGACGCCGGCCGCCGTGATGGTCAGCGTCACCGCGCTGCTGGCGTGGAAGGACCGGCTCTCGGTGATCAGCATCGGCCTGACCGAGAGCGAGCTGCGCTCGGCGCTGCTGCTGGCGATCCTCGCCATCGTCATCTACCCGGCGCTGCCGGCGGGCGCGATCGGGCCGATGCAGCTGATCGAGCCGCGCGCCGCCTGGGGCACGGTGATCCTGATCGCCGCCATCGGCTTCGTCAATTATGTGCTGTGGAAGCTGTACGGCTCGCGCGGGCTGGCGCTGGCCGGCTTTCTGGGCGGGCTGGTCAACAGCAGCGTGACCGTCAACGAGCTCGCCGCGCGCCTGAAGAACCGCCACCGCCAGCCCGGCATCATGGCCGCCACCTACCGCGGCATCCTGCTCGCCACCACCGCCATGCTCAGCCGCAACGCGCTGCTGCTGTTCCTGCTGGAGCCGCGCACGCTGCCGTACGCGGCCCTGCCGTTCGGCCTGATGCTGGCCGGCAGCGCGGCCTGGGTCGTCTCCAGCTTCCGCGCGCTGCAGGCGATCGAGGAGATCCGCCCGCCCGAGGTCGACCTGGCGCTGCCGTTCTCGCTGTGGGCCACGCTCAAGTACGGCACCGTCTTCCTGATCCTGCACGTGGGCGGCATCCTGATGCAAAAGGCCTTCGGCGACGCCGGCTTCTACGCCGTGTGCGTGGTCGGCGGCATGGTCTCGAGTGCGAGCGCGGTGGCGGCCGCCGCCAGCCTGTTCGCCAGCGGCTCGATCTCGTCCGAGCTGGCCTCGGCCGGGGCGGTGGCGGCCTCGATCACCAGCGTGCTGATCAATCTGCCCTTCGTGCTGCGCGCGCGCCACCGCGGCTTGACGGTGCGGCTCGGCATGGCGATGGCCGTCATCTCCCTGCTCGGCGTGCTCGGCATGCTGCTCGGCGGGCGCCTGACGCAGTTCCTCGGCGAGCGTTTCGCGCCGATGCTGTAGGCCGCCACGGCGACCTGCTATCCTTGCGGCGGCCCCGTTGGCCAGCCGTCGATCTTGGAGAGCAGGGCATGACACCGCAGCAGCCGCGCCAGCAGCGCAACACCATCGCCATCCTGGCCGTCACCCAAGTGCTGTCGTGGGGCAGCATCTACTACGCCATCTCCGTGCTCGCGCCCGAGATCCAGCGCGAGCTGGGCTGGCGCTCCGACCTCGTCTACGGCGCCTTTTCGTGGAGCCTGCTGATCGCCGGCCTGTGCGCGACCCACATCGGCGCCTGGCTCGACCGGGTCGGCGGGCGCGCCGTGATGGGCGCCGGCTCGCTGCTGGCGGGCGCCGGCCTGATCGTGCTGAGCCGGACCCACACGTTATTTTTGTACTGGCTGGCCTGGAGCATGCTGGGCCTGGCCATGGCGATGGTGCTGTACGAGGCGGCCTTCGCCGCCATCAACCGCGAATTCGGCTACGCCGCGCGCGGCATCATCTCCAAGGTCACCCTGCTGGGCGGCTTCGCCAGCACCGTGTTCTGGCCGCTCACGCTCAAGCTCAACGGCCTGATCGGCTGGCGCGACACCTACCTGCTCTATGGCCTGGTGCAACTATTTCTGTGCGCGCCGCTGCACGGCCTGCTCGGCGTGCGCACCAGAGCACCCTCGGACAAGACCGTGCATGGCGAGCGCGCAACGCCCGGCTACACCCTGGCGCAAGCGGTCGCCCATCCCGTGTTCTGGCGCCTGGCGGCCGCGTTCGCCGCCAACAGCCTGGTCGGTTCCGCGCTGGCGGTGCACCTGATTCCCCTGCTGCACAAGCTCGGCCACCCGGTCGCCGCCATCGTCGTGTTCGCCGCGCTGTTCGGCCCGATGCAAGTGCTCGGGCGCATCGGCGAGATGCTGTTCGCGTCGAGCGTGCGGCCGCAGAGCGTCGGCATGCTCGCCTTCGGCGCCTTGCCTGCGGCGCTGCTGGCGCTGATCCTGGCCGGCGAGCGGCAATGGGCGGTGGCCGCCTTTTGCCTGCTGTATGGCCTGAGCAACGGGATCCTGACGATCGTGCGCGGCACCGTGCCGCAGGCCCTGTTCGGACGCGAACACTACGGCGCCATTTCCGGCGCGCTGGCCGGGCCGAGTCTGGTGGCGCGCGCGGCCGGGCCGCTGGCGGTTGCCGCGCTGATCCAGGCCCAGCCGTCGGTGACGGTGGTGCTGGGCGTGTTGCTGGCGGTGTCGGTGGGATCGCTGTTGTGCTATCTGAACGCGGTGCGCATCGAGGCGCCCGCGCCGGTGCCGGCGCTGTAAGCACGGCGCCCGCCGCCAAATCACGAAAAAAAAGCGCGCGTCCCGAGCAGGGCTCGGGACGCGCGCCGTCAACAGGTTTTCAATCGGAGTGCTCGGCGCGCGGGCCGGCCTCAGTGCGAGGCGCTGTTGTCGGTGTCGTAATAGTTGTGGATCTGGGTGGCCCAGGCCTGGTTGGCCATGTTCGGCCAGTCGTCGGCGTCAAAGCCGGGCGCCTTCTCGATGCGCTCCTTGTCGATGTTCAAGGTGAAGCGCTTGTTGCGCGTGTCGAGCGTGAGCGCCTCCCAGGGCACGGCGAACAGTTTCTCGCCGATGGTAAACACGCCGCCGTAGGACATCACCGCATAGGCGATTTTGCCGGTGCGCATGTCGAGCATGATCTCCTTGATTTCGCCGATGTGTTCATCTTGCAGGTTGTGCACATGGTCGCCGATCAGCGTGTCGGCGCCCATCAGTTCCGGGCCGGGACCCTTGTTGCCGTTGTTCACATACATGCCATAGGCATCGCGTTCTTCGTAGCTCATTTTGACCTCCTGGGAAAACTCCAGCATGAACCCCGGAAACGCTTCCATCTGTTCGTTGCCTCACATATATGTCAAAGCGGAAATTGGCCGCGCGGCGGGAAATTGCCGGCCCCGGGACGATGGGGCGCGTAGGCCGCGCGCGGCGCCGTTTTTGGCGTCGTTTGACGGATTTTTCCTACACGGATGGGAAATTGGGCCGGGCTTTAGTATATAATTTCAATTTCCCGCACGTGCCGTTCGGCACCATCTGCAATGACCAAATTTGTCTTCGTCACCGGCGGTGTCGTCTCTTCCCTTGGTAAGGGAATCGCCGCCGCATCGCTCGCCGCCATCCTCGAATCGCGCGGCCTCAAAGTCACCATGCTCAAGCTCGATCCGTACATCAACGTCGATCCGGGCACGATGAGCCCCATGCAGCACGGCGAAGTGTTCGTCACCGACGACGGGGCGGAAACCGACCTCGACCTCGGCCACTACGAGCGCTTCATCTCGACCCGCATGAAAAAGGTGAACAACTTCACCACCGGCCAGATCTACGAATCGGTGATCCGCAAGGAGCGCCGCGGCGAGTACCTCGGCAAGACGGTGCAGGTGATCCCGCACATCACCAATGAAATCCAGGACTACATCTACCGCGGCGCCGAAGGCTTCGACGTGGCGCTGGTCGAAATCGGCGGCACCGTCGGCGACATCGAGTCGCTGCCGTTCCTCGAGGCGGCCCGCCAGCTGAGCCTGCGCGCCGGGCGCAAGTCGTCCGCCTTCGTCCACCTGACCCTGGTGCCCTACCTGCAGTCGGCCGGTGAACTGAAAACCAAGCCGACCCAGCACAGCGTGCAAAAGCTGCGCGAGATCGGCATCTCGCCGAACGCGCTGTTGTGCCGCGCCGACCGCGAAATCCCGGCCGACGAGCGCGCCAAGATCTCGCTGTTCTCCAACGTCGAAGAGCAGGCCGTGATTTCCGTCTGGGACGCCGACACCATCTATAAAGTGCCGCAGATGCTGCACGACCAGGGCCTCGACGCCATCATCTGCGAGGCGCTCGACCTGAATCCGGCGCCGGCCGACCTGTCGATGTGGACCAAGCTGATCTACGCGCTCGAGCATCCGAAGGCGGAAGTGACGATCGGCATGGTCGGCAAGTACGTCGAGCTGACCGAGTCCTACAAGTCGCTCACCGAGGCGCTGCGCCACGCCGGCATCCACACCGAAAGCAAGGTCAACATCGAGTACATCGACTCGGAGGAGATCGAGACCATCGGCTGCGACGGCCTGGCGCGCTTCGACGCGATCCTGGTGCCGGGCGGCTTCGGCAAGCGCGGCGTGGAAGGCAAGATCGCCGCCGCCCGCTTCGCCCGCGAAAACAAGATCCCCTACCTCGGCATCTGCCTGGGCATGCAGGTCGCCCTGATCGAATACGCGCGCAACAAGGCCGGTCTGGCCAACGCCAATTCGACCGAGTTCGACCTCGGCACCGACCAGCCGGTGGTGGCCCTGATCAACGAGTGGCAAAACCACGACGGCAAGGTCGAGCAGCGCGACGAGAACTCTGACCTGGGCGGCACCATGCGCCTGGGCGCGCAGACCTGCGCCGTCAAGCCCGACACGCTGGCCGCCGAGATCTACGGCAGCGTGGTCACCGAGCGCCACCGCCACCGCTACGAGGCCAACAACCACTACCTGACCCGCGTCGAAGAGGCCGGCATGGTGGTCTCGGCGCGCACGCCGAGCGAAGACCTGTGCGAAATCATGGAGTTGCCGCGCAGCGGCGCCAATTCGCACCCTTGGTACATGGGCGTGCAATACCACCCTGAGTTCAAGTCGACCCCGCGCACCGGCCACCCGCTGTTCATCTCGTTCGTGAAGGCGGCCCTGGCGCACCAGGCCGCCGGCCACAAGCCGGCCCGCCTGCACCAGGTCGCCGCCGCCGATTTGCAAGGGGACGCGGCATGAAGTTATGCGGATTCGACGTCGGCCTCGACCAGCCGTTCTTCCTGATCGCCGGCACCTGCGTGATCGAGTCGCGCCAGATGGCGTTCGACACGGCCGGCGCCTTGAAGGAGATGACGGCCGAACTCGGCATCCCGTTCATCTACAAATCCTCGTTCGACAAGGCCAACCGTTCGTCGGGCACGTCCTACCGCGGTCCGGGCATGGACAAGGGCCTCGAAATCCTGGCCGACGTCAAGCGCGAGCTGCAAGTGCCGGTCCTGACCGACATCCACTCGGTCGAGGAGATCGCCGCCGTCGCCGCCGTCGTCGACGTGCTGCAAACGCCGGCCTTCCTGTGCCGCCAGACCGACTTCATCAGCGCCTGCGCCCAGTCCGGCCTGCCGGTCAACATCAAGAAGGGCCAGTTCCTCGCGCCCGGCGACATGAAGAACGTGATCGACAAGGCGCGCGCGGCCGCCCGCGCCAAGGGCCTGCCTGAAGACAACTTCATGGCCTGCGAACGCGGCGTCTCGTTCGGCTACAACAACCTGATTTCCGACATGCGCTCGCTGGCCATCATGCGCGAGAGCAATTGCCCGATCGTTTTCGACGCCACCCACTCGGTGCAGTTGCCGGGCGGGCAGGGCACCTCGTCGGGCGGCCAGCGCGAATTCGTGCCGGTGCTGGCGCGCGCGGCGGTCGCCGTCGGCGTCGCCGGCCTGTTCATGGAAACCCATCCCGACCCGGCCAACGCGCTGTCGGATGGCCCGAACGCGGTGCCGCTCGGCCGCATGAAGGAATTGCTGTCCACCCTGATCGAACTCGACCGCGCGACCAAGCGCGCCGGCTTCCTCGAAACCAGCTTCAGCTAACACCGCAAACCGGAGTCCGCCCGGCGCTAAGCCTGCCGGGCATTCCCGCAACGCGGGCGGCACAATCGTCGCCTGTTATTCGATGCCGCGCCGCTGACGCGCCCGGCAGACCAGTTTCGCTTCTAACTTTTGGAGATCTACATGAGTGCTATCGTTGATATTATCGGCCGTGAAATCATTGACTCGCGCGGCAATCCGACCGTCGAATGCGATGTCCTGCTCGAGTCCGGCGTGATGGGCCGCGCCGCCGTGCCGTCGGGCGCGTCGACCGGTTCGCGCGAAGCCATCGAACTGCGCGACGGCGACCCGAAGCGCTACTTCGGCAAGGGCGTGCTGCAAGCCTGCGAAAATCTCAACCCCGAGATCTCCGAAGCGATCATGGGCCTCGACGCCAATGAGCAAGCCTTCCTGGACCGCACCCTGATCGACCTCGACGGCACCGAAAACAAGGGCCGCCTGGGCGCCAACGCCATGCTGGCCGTCTCGATGGCCGTCGCAAAAGCCGCCGCCGAAGAAGCCGGCCTGCCGCTGTACCGCTACTTCGGCGGCTCGGGCGCGATGCAACTGCCGGTGCCGATGATGAACGTCATCAACGGCGGCGCGCACGCCGACAACAACCTGGACATCCAGGAATTCATGATCATCCCGGTCGGCGCCCCGAGCTTCAAGGAAGCCATCCGCTACGGCGCCGAAGTGTTCCACACGCTGAAAAAGATCCTGCAAAAGAAAGGCCTGACCACGGCGGTCGGCGATGAAGGCGGTTTCGCGCCGTCGGTCGCCAACCACGAAGAAGCCATCAAGCTGATCATCCAGGCGATCGAAGAAGCCGGCTACGAGCCGGGCACCCAGATCGCGTTGGGCCTCGATTGCGCGGCCAGCGAGTTCTACAAAAACGGCAAGTACGAGCTCGAAGGCGAAGGCCTGAGCCTGACCGCGACCGAGTTCACCAACCTGCTGGCGACCTGGTGCGACAAATACCCGATCATCTCGATCGAGGACGCGATGGCCGAAGGCGACTGGGAAGGCTGGGCGATCCTGAGCGCCGCGCTGGGCAAGAAGGTGCAACTGGTGGGCGACGACCTGTTCGTCACCAACACCAAGATCCTGAAGGAAGGCATCCAGAAGGGCATCGCCAACTCGATCCTCATCAAGATCAACCAGATCGGCACCCTGACCGAAACCTTCGCCGCGATCGAAATGGCCAAGCGCGCCGGCTACACCGCCGTCATCTCGCACCGCTCGGGCGAGACGGAAGACTCGACCATCGCCGACATCGCCGTCGGCCTGAACGCACTGCAGATCAAGACCGGCTCGATGTCGCGCTCGGATCGCATGGCGAAGTACAACCAGTTGCTGCGCATCGAGGAAGACCTGGGCGACGTCGCCAGCTACCCGGGCCGCGACGCGTTCTACAACCTGAAGTAATCGGTTGAGCCGGCCGCTCCCCGCGGCCGGTGTTCCTTCTTATGCGCCTCATCACGCTCGCCCTGACCGCGCTCTTGCTGCTGATCCAATTTCCGCTGTGGATAGGCAAGGGGGGATGGTTGCGCGTGGCCGACATGGAAGCCCAGGTCGAACAGGCGCAGAAGAAGAACAAAGAATTAAAAGCTAGAAACGACAAACTCGACTCCGAAGTGCGCGATCTGAAGGACGGCACCGGCGCGGTCGAAGAACGCGCCCGCTTCGAGCTGGGCATGGTCAAGCAAAACGAAATCTTCGTGCAGATCGTCGGCAAGGGGCAGGGCGTCGCTCCCGCCACCGTCGCCGCACCTACAACGGCCGCCAAGGCGCCTCAGCCTTAGTGCAAGTCCCCCTCTTGAAATGCTGCGCCATGTTGTCTAAGGCTTTCGCTGCTCGCCGTGGAAAAAATATTGCGCCGGCGCGTATCCGGCGCCTCGCGGCCTGAGTTCCGCTGCCGCCGATGAAGATGCTTGCGTTCAATCCAAGGCGATAAATTTCCGGCCGGTAATATTATCGGATCGTGTCGACGTCCTTCCGCTTCATGGCTTATTGGAACCCTGTCATTGAGCGGATAGCGCGCGAATTTTTCGGGAGATATTAATGGCGCTATCGAATCATCCTATGGGTTTCCGGATCCTTCCCGTCGATTCGGAAACATTCTCCACCCAGCGCATCTCGGCAATCCGCCACAATTTCCATGAGCATCCCCTGATGCAGCTTCCAGAACTGGCCAAGCTTGCCAAGGAACTTCGGGCGACCCAGCAATGCCGTTTCATGGCTCCCGGTGGTACGCAGACAACGCCTTTTTTTCATCGGTCCCACCATCCTGAAGGCCGCGACATCGAGGAGGTGTTCGGTCGCATCGAGGAGCCCGGCTCATGGGTGGCTCTGTACCACGTCGAGACGCATCCGGCCTATAAGAAATTCCTTGATGAGGTGACGGACAGCTTTCGGCCCCTCATCGAGGGCGAGCAGTCCGGAATATTCAACGTGGGAGGGTTCATCTTCATTTCGGCACCGCCCTCGGTGACGCCCTTTCACATAGACCGAGAAAATAACTTTTGGCTGCAGATCAAAGGCCGAAAGTCCATCAACGTCTGGAGCCACACCGACCGGGAAGTGGTCGAGGCGGCCGATGTGGATCGGTTTATTTTGTACGGTTCCCTCGAAAACGTCAGGCTGAAGGATGGTGACATCGAACGCGGCTGCGAATTCGATGTCGGTCCTGGCGAAGGGGTGTATTTTCCCTCCACTTCGCCGCACGCGACGCGGAGCGAACCCGGCTGGACCAGGCGGGGCGATGGTGTCTGCGTGTCGATTGGCGTGGTCTTCTACACTGACCAGACGCGTTTTGTCGCCAACGTGCATGCGTGGAACTGGTTTCTTCGCAGGCTAGGCTTGTCGCCGCGCGATGCGGGTGGAACCACCCTGATCGATGGTGTGAAGTACTGGTGCGGCCGCGGCTTGGTTTGGGGAAAGAAGACATTCCGCGGCTATAAGCCGTCGGCCGGACTCTAGTGTAGTGTTGCGCTCTTCTTGCGACATAAAAATGCGTCTTTTCCGCCGATACTGCGTCAAAAATCCTCGCAATACCTCGGTATTGCTGCGGTTTTTTCCTTGTCTCGGCGAAAAATCCGCTATTTTTATAAGTCG
>JACMLV010000732.1 GCA_014379395.1 Burkholderiaceae bacterium | reverse complement strand
TTTCGGCTGCCGGCGCCGCTGCCGGTGCAGCATCGTGCACGCCATCCGGCACGACGCCATCGCGCCGCCGCCACAGCGGGCCGACGCCCATTTCTTCGAGAAAAACGTCGTTGCGGCTCATGTTGTATAGCGCATCACGATGGCATCCTCGCGGACCGCGTCGGCGGCCGGATAATAATTCTTGCGCCGCCCGATCTCGGCGAAACCATAGCGCCGGTAGATTTCCAGCGCGCGGGTGTTGGATGGCCGCACTTCGAGCAGGACCGATTCCATGCCCAGCCCGCGCGCGCAGGCGACGGCCTGATTAAGCAGGAAGCGGCCCAGGCCCTCGCCCTGCATCTCGGCGCTGACGGCCACGTTGAGCAAATGGGCCTCGTCGACTACCGGCATCACGATGAAATAGCCGAGCAGCGCGCCCTGCAAGTCGCGCAGCACCCAGGCGTGATAGCCGCTGTCGAGCGAATCGCGGAAATTGACGCGGCTCCACGGGTGCGCATAAACGTCCCGCTCGAGCGCCGCCACCTCGTCGAGATCGCGCTCGGTCATCGGCTCGTAATGGAGCCGGGCCAGATCCCAGACCGCCGTCACAGCAGCGCCTCGGCGGCCGCCTTCGCGATTTTCATATCGAGCCGCTCGGCGCTGGTGAAGGCGATCTTGTTGCGCAGATAAAGCGGCTGGGCCTGCGCCGCAGGCAAACCGGCGCCGGCCGCGAACGCCACGCGCGCCAGCTGGCCGATCTGAATCGCGTGCGGCATGACGTCCGGTTGAACGGCGGCGAACGCCTGTTCGACGAACGCTTCCGGGTAGGCGGACAGGCCGTTGCCGCACGCGCTGGCCGATTCGCCCTGCGGGCGCACCGCTTCCGGCGCGCACAAGGCCGGCGCCACCACGGTCTGCCAGCCGTCGGCATAACGGTATTGGGCCCAATACACCTCGCCCATGCGGGCGTCGAGAATGGCGACGATCTCGTCGGCAGGATATTGCTGGCGGCAAGCGAGCGCCATCGCATCGAGCGTGACCACCGGCACCACCGGCAGCCCGGCGCCAAACGCCAGTCCCTGCGCCACGCCGCAGGCGGTGCGCACGCCGGTGAACGAACCGGGGCCGCAGCCGTAGGCGATGGCGTCGCAATCCTTCAGGGCGATGCCGGCCTCCTCGAGCAGGCTTTGCACCATCGGCAAGATCGATTGCGAATGGGTGCGCACGCCGGACGCGTCGCGGCTGATGACAAGGTCGCCGCGCAACAAGGCGCAAGAGGCAAGTTCGGAAGAGGTTTCGATGGCGAGTATGGTAGACATCCCGGTATTTTAACCCGCGCCGGGTGATCGGCCCATAGCCGGCGGCCGCCCGGCGCGGGGCCGCAATCGGGCGCGGCATTGTAGAATACGGCCATCCGGCGCCGGCGGCGCCCTCCGACACCCACGACATGCACAGCCTGACCCTCGACCCCGACAATTTTGACGAAGTAACGGCAGCGCTGAGTAGCCCGCGCTGGGTGGTGGCCTGCCTGTGCGCGGCCTGGTGCGGCACCTGCGGCAGCTACCGCGCCACCTTCGACGAGCTGGCCGCGCGCCACCCGGACAAATTGTTCGTCTGGATCGACATCGAGGACCGCGCCGACGTGGTGGGCGAACTCGACATCGAGAACTTCCCGACCCTCCTGATCCAGCGTCAAGACCAGGTGGCGTTCTTCGGCACCGTGCTGCCGGACCCGAACCTGACGCACCGGCTGGTGCTGGCGCAGGCCGAGCAGAGCGCCGACGAGCTGGCCGCCCTGACGGCCGCCAGCGCCGAGCGCCGCCAGTGGCATCGGGAATGCGATCTGCGCGCACTGCTAGGAGGCTGACCTGCCGCTTCTGAATGAATGGGGCGCCGGCAAGAGTGCGCCGGACTTGCTATCATCGCGGCTCTTTAACAGGAGGAAGCCAGCCATGACCGTATCCATGTACGCCGCATCGATCCCCGTATTCAAACAAATCCTCGGCAGCCTGTCGGTCATCCTCGACAAGGC
>JACMLV010000731.1 GCA_014379395.1 Burkholderiaceae bacterium | reverse complement strand
CTGCAAGCCGGGCGCCACCGGCGCGCTGTCGGTGGCCGTCCAATCGGGCGCCGGCGCGACCCTGCTGGCCATCAGCCCGGTCGTGCCGCTGCCGCAGGTGACGATGAAAACCACGCGGGGCGACATGCTGCTCGAACTGTATCCGAGCAACGCGCCCATCACCGTCAACAACTTCCTGCAATACGTCAACGCCGGCTTTTATGCCAACTTGCTGTTCCACCGGGTCGAACCTGGCTTCGTGATCCAGGGCGGCGGCTTCACCACGGCCCTGCAGCAGGCCGCGACCAACGCGCCGATCAAGCTCGAGGTGCCCAACGGCCTGAGCAACCTGCGCGGCACCGTCGCGATGGCGCGCACCGGCGTGCTCGATTCGGCCACTTCGCAGTTCTTCATCAACCTGGCCGACGCCAACGCCGCGCTCGACACCGCCGGCGGCGGCTACGCCGTGTTCGGCAAAGTGGTCAGCGGCATGGGCACCGTCGACACCATCGCCGCGGTGCCGACGCAAACCGCGGTGCCGCTGACGCAGGTGGTGATCAATTCGATGACGCAGACGCAGTAGGCGTTGCGGCCGCGCGCCATGGACGGCGCGGCGATCTATAAAAAGCCAGCCCCGGCGAGCGATTCGCCGGGCTGGTTTTTTTATGGGCGAGCTTGGGGCGCCTGAGCTGGTGAGGCCGAATCGGTCGAAACCGCTGCGGCCGGCTTGCAATGCGGGCAGGACACGCCCACCACATAGTCTGGCGACAATTGCTGGCGCGGCGTGACCACCGCGCGGCAGGCGAAGCAGGCCGTCGTGGCGGCCGCCTCCAGGCGCGCGTTGAGCGCGGTGCGGTAGTCGAACACGAAGCACTCGCCGGTGTAGTGCGCGCCGCCGACCTGCTCGAAATACTTCAGAATCCCGCCCTCCAACTGATACACGTGATCGATGCCGATGTTTTGCATATGGATCGCCGCCTTCTCGCAGCGGATGCCGCCGGTGCAAAACGTGACCACGGTCTTGCCCGCCAACTCGGCGCGGCGCGCCTCCAGCGCGGCCGGGAAATCGGAGAATTTTTCGATGCCGTAATCGATCGTGCCGTCGAAGCTGCCCACCTCCACCTCGAAGGCGTTGCGCGTGTCGAGCATGACGACCGGGCGGCCGGCGTCGTCCATGCCGCGGTCGAGCCAGTCCTTCAGCGTGGCCGGCGCCACCGCCGGCGCGCGGCCCAGTTCCGGCCGGATCAGCGGCATGCGCATCGTGATGATTTCGCGCTTGAGCTTGACCAGCATGCGCTTGTGCGACTGCTCCGCCGAATAGCTCTCCTTCGCCTCCAGATCGGCCAGGCGGGCGTCGGCGCGCAGCGCCGCCAGCAGGGCGTCGATGCCGCCGCGGGTGCCCGACAAAAACAGGTTGATGCCCTCCGGCGTGAGCAGGATGGTGCCCTTGAGCGCGTGCTCGCGGCACAGCGCCTGGAGGCGCGGACGCATCGCCTCGGTGTCGTCGAGGCTGACGAATTTATAGGCCGCGATGTTGACAAAGGGAGCGGAGGCGCTGGCGTTGCATTCGGTATTGGCTGACATGGGGAGAGGGCGATCGGCGGGGCGGGCGTCCATTATAGAGAGACTCGGGCGCGCCAAGGCGCAAGGCCGCGCCGCGCGTAGGGGGATCGGCAAGGGGAGTTTCGCTGGAATCGCCGCCGTATCGTGGTTAAGCTTAGAGCGATGAGGAGCCGACAGAGCATCAAACAACTGGCGGCGGACGGGTTGGAAATAGGAGAGAGCTATGCGCTTTTCCGTTGTGCTGCATACCGATGACGGCGCCCGCTTCGGCGTCACCGTGCCCGATTTGCCGGGTTGCTTTTCGTCCGGCGAGACGTTCCAGCAGGCGCTCGACTGCGTTGTGGAAGCCATCGAGCTGCACCTGCAAGGGCTGGTCGAGGCGGGTGGCAAGGTGCCGGCGCCGCGTTTCATTGCCGAGCATCGGAGCAACCCGGATTTCGTTGGTGGCGTGTGGGCGACGGTGGAGGTGGAGTCGCCGAGGCATTCGCAAGGCTCCAAGTAG
>JACMLV010000730.1 GCA_014379395.1 Burkholderiaceae bacterium | reverse complement strand
TCTGCTACCAAAACGGTCGGATTTCGGCCTATGTTGGGGCTGGTTGCCGCGCCCCCCGGGCGCCCCGCGCGCGCGCGGGGCGCCCGGGGGGCGCGGCAACCAGCCCCAACATAGGCCGAAATCCGACCGTTTTGGTAGCAGATACGCACCGAAATGGCCTTGTTTTCGGTCTCCCAAACGTTTGACTTGACTCACCAAGTACCCCTATAATTCTGTGTCTTTGGGTATGGCGGCTTTTTTGGGAATCTGGGCAATGGGTGTTTCGCAACAAAATATTGCCAAGCCGATCTTTCGAGTCGTTTCCCTGCAATTAACGATTGCCATTTGTTTCGCCAGTCTGGTCGGCGCCATGAGCGACGGTCATCACGGCTGGTCCGCCGCCTACGGCGGCGCGGTCGCGGTGATCGGCAGTGCGGTGTACGCGCTGCTGGTCGCCAAAGGGTCGGACGACGCTAAACAAGCTCTCCGCATCCATGTGCGGGCCGAAATGGCAAAGATATTCGTCACAGTGCTGCTGTTTGCACTGGCGCTGACGCTGTTTCAGTCGGCCGCATGGTTATGGCTGATCTTGGGTTTCGTGATGGCAACCTTCGCATACTGGTTTTCATTGCTCGCTGTTTAACCATTGGTTTCGCGCATCGTCGTTTCGTGTGTGGAAGCAATTACTCTTAATTCATATGACCACCGAACACGCTATTGAAGCCGCGGCCCACCACGGGGACCCGGCCAACGCCACCGAGTACATCAAGCACCACTTGACCCATCTGCACGATGCGGGCAACACGATCAACCTCGACACGTTCTGGGTTTCGGCTTTGCTGGGCGCGCTGTTCCTGGGCGTGTTCATGCTGGCCGCGCGCCGCGCCACCCCTGGCGTGCCGGGCAAGCTGCAAAACTTCGTCGAAATGATCCTCGAACTGGTCAACGACACCGTCAACAGCGCGTTCCACGCGAAAAGCCGCGTCATCGCCCCGCTGGCGCTGACGATCTTCGTCTGGGTCTGGCTGCTCAACGCGATGGACTTCCTGCCGGTCGACCTGCTGCCGAAACTGCTGACCTACTTCGGCGTCTACAACCTGCGCGTGGTGCCGACGGCCGACGTCAACCACACCTTCGCCATGTCGATCTCGGTCTTGATCTACATCATCGGCTTCTCGATCGCCGCCAAGGGCGTCGGCGGCTGGACCAAGGAATTGTTCACCGCGCCGTTCCACGCCCACGGCTTCATGGCCATCGTGCTGGCCCCGGTCAACTTCGTGTTCCAGCTGATCGAGCTGGTCGCCAAACCAATTTCGCTCGCTTTGCGACTGTTCGGCAATATGTACGCCGGCGAACTGATTTTCATCCTGATCGCCTTGCTGCCATGGTGGGCGCAATGGGCACTGGGTGGCCCATGGGCAATTTTCCATATCTTGATTGTAACGTTGCAAGCTTTTGTGTTTATGGTGTTGACGGTTGTGTACCTTAGCCTCGCGGTTGAGAAGCACTAACAACAACTTTAGTTTTTCATTTTTTCAATATCTTTAGTTTTTCAATTTAGGAGAAATTTATGCAAGCTCTGATCGCACAAGTACAAGGCATGACCGTTTTGGCAGCAGCTATCATCATCGGCCTGGGCGCAGTCGGCACCGCACTCGGCTTCGGTATCCTGGGTGGCAAGTTCCTGGAAGCTTCGGCACGTCAACCTGAACTGATGCCACAACTGCAAACCAAACTGTTCGTCATCGCCGGTCTGCTCGATGCGATTTCCATGATCGGCGTCGGTGTTGCCCTGCTGTACACGTTCAACAACCCGTTCCTGACCGCCGTTATCGCTGCTGCCGGTAAGTAATCTGCTCCAACCCTAGGAGAAACTTTTAGTTAGGAGCAAGGTATGGACATCAATATGTCACTCATCGGCCAGATGCTCACCTTCGCGGTGTTGGTCTGGTTCTCGATGAAGTTCGTATTTCCAGCGTTGAACACGGCGCTGGATGAGCGTGCCAAGAGAATCGCGGATGGATTGGCTGCGGCCGATCAAGGTCAGGCTTCGATGGCACTCGCTGAAAAGCGCGTTCAGGCTGAATTGGCCGGTGCGCGCGATGAGGCTCAAAAGCGCATCGCGGACGCCGAAAAGCGCGCCCAACTGGTCGCCGAAGAGATCAAGCAGCAAGCCCAAGCCGAAGCGGACCGCATCATTGCGCAAGCCAAAGCCGACGCCGATCAGCAAATGGCAAAAGCACGCGAAACACTGCGCGCTCAGGTGGCTGACCTGGCTGTCAAAGGCGCCGAGCAAATCTTGAAGCGCGAAGTCACCGCAGCGGCCCACGCCGACCTGCTGTCGCGCCTCGCTGTCGAGCTGTAATCATGGCAGAACTCGCAACCGTCGCCCGTCCCTACGCGGAAGCCGTTTTCCGCGTAGCCCAAGCCGGCAAGGAGTCGTACAACCTCGCGGCGTGGTCCCAATTCATGGCCGAGCTGGCCAACATTGGCGAACACCCCGAGGTGCAGGCGTTCGCCCGCAATCCGAAGGTTTCGGAGAGCGAAGTGACCGCCGCCTTGCTGGCCATGCTGAAATCGCCGCTCAACGAGGAAGCCAAGAACTTCCTCGCCATGCTCGTCGAGAACGGCCGTGTCAGTTTGCTGCCGGAGATCGGGGCCCAGTTCGCGCTGTTGAAAAACAGCCTGGAAGGCGCCGCCGATGCCGACATCACCAGCGCCTTCGAGATGAGCGAGTCCCAGGTGGGCGAGCTGGTCAAGACGCTGGAAAAGAAATTCAGCCGCAAGCTCAACCCGGCCGTGACAGTGGATCCATCGCTGATCGGCGGCGTGCGCGTGGTCGTTGGCGATGAAGTGCTCGACACCTCGGTGCGCGCCAAGTTGCAACAGATGCACGTTGCACTGGTGTCGTAGACCGACGGCTCAGGCAGCTAGACAGACCATTCCCCTCGCGCAAGCTGAGAGAAACACTTTTAGGAGTTATGTATGCAACTCAACCCATCTGAAATCAGCGAACTGATCAAGAGCCGGATCCAAGGCCTTGAAGGCGGCGCTGAAGTGCGCAATCAAGGCACGGTCATTTCCGTCGCCGACGGTATCTGCCGCATCCACGGCCTGTCCGACGTGATGCAAGGCGAGATGCTGGAATTCCCGGGCAACACCTTCGGTCTGGCGATGAACCTCGAGCGCGACTCGGTCGGTTCCGTCATCCTGGGCGACTACGAGCACATCTCCGAAGGCGACACGGTCAAGTGCACCGGCCGCATTCTGGAAGTGCCGGTCGGCCCGGAACTGCTCGGCCGCGTGGTCAACGCGCTCGGCCAGCCGATCGACGGCAAGGGCGCCATCGACGCCAAGCTGTCGATGCCGATCGAAAAGATCGCACCGGGCGTGATCGCCCGTCAATCCGTTTCCGAACCAATGCAGACCGGCTTGAAGTCGATCGACGCGATGGTGCCGGTCGGCCGCGGTCAGCGCGAGCTGATCATCGGCGACCGTCAAACCGGTAAAACCGCCGTGGCGATTGATGCGATCATCAATCAAAAAGGCCAGGGCATGAAATGTATCTACGTCGCGATCGGCCAAAAGGCCTCGTCGATCAAGAACATCGTGCGCTCGCTGGAACTGCATGGCGCCATGGAATACACGATCGTGGTGGCCGCCTCGGCCTCCGAATCGGCCGCGATGCAATACATCTCGCCGTACTCCGGTTGCACCATGGGCGAATACTTCCGCGACCGCGGCGAAGACGCCCTGATCGTCTACGACGACCTGTCCAAGCAAGCCGTCGCCTACCGTCAAATTTCCCTGCTGCTGCGCCGCCCACCAGGCCGCGAAGCGTACCCGGGCGACGTGTTCTACCTCCACTCGCGTCTGCTCGAGCGCGCGGCCCGCGTCAACCCCGACTACGTCGAAGCCTTCACCAAGGGCGCCGTCAAGGGCAAGACCGGTTCGCTGACCGCCCTGCCGATCATCGAAACCCAGGCCGGCGACGTCTCCGCCTTCGTGCCGACCAACGTCATTTCGATCACCGACGGCCAGATCTTCCTGGAAACGTCGCTGTTCAATTCGGGCGTGCGTCCGGCGATTAACGCCGGTATTTCGGTGTCGCGCGTCGGTGGCGCCGCCCAGACCAAGGTCATCAAAAACCTGTCCGGCGGTATCCGTACCGACTTGGCCCAGTACCGCGAATTGGCCGCGTTCGCGCAGTTCGCCTCGGACTTGGACGAATCGACCCGCAAGCAGCTCGACCGCGGCGCGCGCGTGACGGAATTGCTCAAGCAAGCCCAGTACTCGCCGCTGCCGATCTCGTTGATGGCGGTCTCCCTGTTCGCCGTGAACAAGGGCTTCCTCGACGATGTGCCTGTCAAGCAAGTGTTGGCCTTCGAAGCCGGCGTCCATGCTTACATGAAGACCAAGCAAGCTGCCCTCCTGGCCAAGATCGAAGAAACCAAGCAACTCGACAAGGACGGCGAAGCCGCCCTCACGACCGCGGTTGCTGATTTCAAAAAATCCGGCGCATATTAAGCGAAACGGCGGTCGGTGGCAGAAGCCGCCGGCCGCCCGACGCGCACAAGGAGTAAGGACTCATGGCAGTAGGCAAAGAGATACGTGGCAAGATCAAGAGCGTAGAGAATACGAAGAAGATCACCAAGGCGATGGAAATGGTCGCCGCGTCCAAAATGCGCAAGGCGCAAGACCGGATGCGGGCCGCCCGTCCCTACAGTGACAAGATTCGGAACATCGCCGCCAATATGGCCAGCGCCAACCCGGAATACAAGCATGCCTTCCTGGGCGGCGGCAGCGATGCCCAAGCCAAGGCGATCGGCTTCATCGTCGTCACGACCGACAAGGGTCTGTGCGGCGGCTTGAACACCAACGTGCTGCGCTTGATGACCTCGCGTTCGCGCGAGCTGGAAAACGAAGGCAACCAGATTCAAGCGGTGGCCATCGGCAACAAGGGTTTTGGATTTTTGAATCGGGTCGGCGTCAAGGTGCTCGCGCATGCGACCCAGATCGGCGACACGCCCCACCTGGATAAACTGATCGGACCGGTCAAGGTCATGCTCGACGAATTCCAGGCAGGCAAGCTCGACGCGGTGTACATCTGCTACACCAAGTTCATCAACACAATGAAGCAAGAGCCGATGATCGAGCAATTGCTGCCATTGCCGGCTGACAAGGTCAAGGGCGATAAAGGTAACCACTCGTGGGATTACATTTATGAGCCGGACGCGCAGACCGTGATCGATGAATTGTTGCAGCGGTATGTGGAAGCGCTGGTGTACCAGGCGGTGGCGGAAAATCTGGCGTCCGAGCAATCGGCGCGGATGGTGGCGATGAAGTCGGCCTCCGACAACGCCGGCAGCGTCATCGGCGAACTCAAGCTGATCTACAACAAAACCCGTCAAGCGGCGATTACCAAAGAACTCTCCGAAATCGTTGCCGGTGCGGCTGCGGTTTAAACGAATTTAACTATATTTGAAGGAACGAACATGGCTGATGGCAAAATCGTTCAGTGTATCGGCGCTGTGGTGGACGTTGAATTTCCACGCAATGCGATGCCCAAGGTATTTGATGCCTTGAAGATGGCGGGCTCGGAACTGACCCTGGAAGTACAACAGCAATTGGGCGACGGCATTGTCCGCACCATCGCGCTGGGCACCTCGGATGGTCTGCGTCGCGGCATGATGATTCAAAACACCGGCAAGCCGATCATGGTGCCGGTCGGTAAGGCAACCCTCGGCCGCATTATGGACGTGCTGGGCAACCCGATCGACGAATGCGGCCCGGTCTCGCAAGAGCAGATGGCTTCGATCCACCGCAAGGCCCCGGCCTACGACGAGCTGTCGCCATCGCAAGACCTGCTGGAAACCGGCATCAAGGTGATCGACCTGGTTTGCCCGTTCGCCAAGGGCGGTAAAGTCGGCCTGTTCGGCGGCGCCGGCGTCGGCAAGACCGTCAACATGATGGAACTGATCAACAACATCGCCAAGGCGCACAGCGGCTTGTCCGTGTTCGCCGGCGTCGGTGAGCGTACCCGCGAAGGTAACGACTTCTACCACGAAATGGCCGACGCCAAAGTGGTCGACCTGGAATCGCCTGAGAACTCGAAAGTGGCGATGGTCTACGGTCAGATGAACGAACCACCGGGCAACCGTCTGCGCGTGGCGCTGACCGGCCTGACGATCGCCGAATCGTTCCGCGACGAAGGCAAGGACGTGCTGTTCTTCGTCGACAACATCTACCGCTTCACGCTGGCCGGTACCGAAGTGTCGGCACTGCTGGGCCGTATGCCGTCGGCGGTGGGTTACCAGCCTACCCTGGCCGAGGAAATGGGCCGTCTGCAAGAGCGCATCACCTCGACCAAGACCGGTTCGATCACCTCGATCCAGGCCGTCTACGTCCCTGCGGATGACTTGACCGACCCGTCGCCGGCGACCACCTTCGCCCACTTGGATTCGACCGTCGTGCTGTCGCGCGACATCGCCTCGCGCGGTATCTACCCGGCGGTCGACCCGCTCGACTCGACCTCGCGCCAGTTGGATCCGCTGGTCGTCGGCCAAGAGCAC
>JACMLV010000729.1 GCA_014379395.1 Burkholderiaceae bacterium | reverse complement strand
GGGCCGATCAAGGCCGATTTCGGCCTCACCGATACGCGCATGAGCGTGCTGCAGGGCGCGGCCTTCGCCATCGCCTATATCGCCATGAGCCCGGTCTTCGGTCGGCTGGCCGACCGGGTCAACCGCCGCCTGATCCTGATGGGCGGCATCGTCACATGGAGCATCGGCACGATGCTGTGTGGCTTCGCGCGCGATTACACCGAATTGTTCATGGCCCGGGTGCTGATCGGCGCGGCGGAGGCGTCGCTCACGCCGGCAGCCTGGTCGATGATAACCGACAGCTTTCCGCCGCGCCGTCTGCCGCGCGCCTTCAGCATCTATCTTCTCGGGCTGTACCTGGGCAGCGGGCTGGCGCTGGTGCTCGGCGGCTGGCTGCTCGCGGTGGTCGGCGGTTTGGATGTGTCGGCCGTGCCAGGGGTCGCCGGGCAACAGCCCTGGCAGCTTGTGTTTGTCGTCGTTGCCGCGGTCGGCGCGCTGGCGGCGGTCATGCTGGTGTTTGTCCGGGAGCCGGCCCGGCGCAATGAAAGCGGAACCACCGTTCCCGATGCGCCGATGCCCTGGGCCGAGATCCGTCGCGTCTTCGTCGCGCGCCGCCGCTTCTATCTGAACTTCTTTCTCGGCATCGCCTGCCTCGCCATCTGCCTTTATGGCTATCCCGCCTGGACGCCGGTATTCCTGATGCGCCGGTTCGGCATGTCGATGACCGATATCGGCATCCAATATGGCGCGCTGATGGTGGTCGCCGGTTCGCTGGGCGTGCTCTCGGGGCCGTGGCTGTCGCGACTGTTCACGAAGCGGCATGGCGAGTTCGGCTTTCTGCTCTATCCGGCGGTCGCCGCCAGCCTGCTGCTGCCGGTCTCGGCAATGCTCCATTTCACGTCCGCCTACTGGCTGGCGCTGCTGCTTACGACAATGGCATGTTTTCTCTACAGTTCGCCGATGGCGCTGGCGGCCTCGGCGCTTCAGCTTGCCACGCCCAACCGGATGCGGGGCATCGCGACCGCGCTCTATGTCTTCACGGCCAACATCGTCGGCCTGGGTGCTGCCCCCACTCTCATCGCGCTGATGACGGATCATGTCTTCGCCGACGAGGCGCGCGTCGGTGAATCGCTGACCCTGGTGTGCGGCGTCGCCGCAACGCTCGCTGCCGTGCTGCTGTGGCGCGCGCACCTGGCTTTCCGCACGCTGATGACGCCGATCGAGGAACCGGCAGGATGAAGGTGGTCGTATTCGGCGCCAGTGGCGATCAGGGGCAGGCGCAGATGCGCCAGCTCGTTGCCGCCGGCCACCAGCCGCTGGCCGCCGCGCGCAATCCCGCCTCGCTTGATCCGTCCTGGCCAACGATCGCCGCGGACTATCGCGATCCCGAGAGCCTGCGCCGGGCGGCCGACGGCGCCGATGCGGTTTTTCTTACCCTGCCGTCCACCTCCTTCCAGAAGGCGCAGGATGTGCACGATGCCGCTGCGCGCGTCGCCGATGCCGCGCGTGATGCCGGCGTTCCCCTGCTGATCTTCAACAGCAGCATGATCATATGCGACGCACCGAACGGCTTCGCCGCGCATGATGCGCGCCATGCCATCCGCCAGAGCCTGTTCGACAGCGCGGTGCCGACGATCTCGATC
>JACMLV010000728.1 GCA_014379395.1 Burkholderiaceae bacterium | reverse complement strand
CTGCGCGCTTACGGCTACGAGTAAGCCAGTCTCAATCTACGCCACCACCCATGGCCACCATTGACGCCGACCCGCTAGCGCTGGCAGCCACCCCGGTTGCCAGCACGCCGCGGCGGGTGCGTGGCGCCCCGCAAGGCAGTGTGCCGAGCGGACGCATCCTCGAGCAACCGGGCTTTGTGCTGCACAGCTACCCCTACAAAGAAACCAGCCTGATCATCGATTTGTTCTCGCGCGACCACGGCCGCGTGGCCCTGATCGCCAAGGGCGCCAAGCGGCCCCACTCGCAACTGCGCGGCGTGCTGCAAACCTTCCAGCCGCTCTCGACCGGCTGGACCGGCAAATCAGAATTGCGCACCCTGACCGGCGCCGAATGGGTCGGCGGCCTGCTGCCGCTGGAAAAGACCGCGCTGCTGTGCGGCTTCTACCTCAATGAACTGCTGCTCAAGCTGCTCGCCCGCGACGACCCGCATCCGCGCCTGTTCGACCATTACGTCGCCACCCTCAACCAGCTGGCCCACAACGAGCCGGCCCAGATCGTGCTGCGCAAGTTCGAGCGCGCCCTGCTCAAGGAAACCGGGGTCGCCGCCGACCTCGCCCGGTGCACCAGCACCCGCCAGGCGGTCCAGACCGAGCGCGTGTACGTGGTCGACCCCGAGCGCGGCCCGCGCCCAGAGCGCGCCGACGACACCTGGCCGCGGGTGTCCGGCAAGACCCTGCTCGACATGGAGCGCGAGGATTACGCCGACGCCGCGACCCAGTCCCAGAGCAAGCAACTGATGCGTTTCCTGCTGGCGCACCACCTGGGCGGCGCGCCGCTCAACACGCGCCAGATCCTGATCGACCTGATGCAGCTTTAATTTCTCACCCATAACCCGTCACCCGCCATGAGCTTCCTGCAACCGTCCGGCCCGGTCATCGACCTGGGCGTCAACATCGACCACGTCGCCACCTTGCGCAATGCGCGCGGCACCGCCTATCCCGACCCGCTGCGCGCGGCCCTGCTGGCCGAGCAGGCCGGCGCCGACTGCATCACCTTGCACCTGCGCGAAGACCGGCGCCACATCAAGGACGCCGACGTGATCGCGCTGGCGCCGCAGCTGATGACGCGCATGAACCTGGAGGCGGCCGTGACCCGGGAGATGATCGATTTCGCCTGCCGCATCAAGCCGGCCGACGTCTGCCTGGTGCCGGAGAACCGCCACGAGGTGACCACCGAGGGCGGACTCGACGTGGTGCGCCACTTCAAGGAAGTCGGCGCCGCGATCCGCCAGTTGCAAGGCGAGGGCATCCGCGTCAGCCTGTTCATCGACGCCGACGAGGCGCAAATCGCCGCCGCCGCCGAACTCAATGCGCCGGTGATCGAGCTGCACACCGGCCGCTACGCCGACAGCGACGGCACGGCCCAGGTGGCCGAGCTGGAGCGCATCCGCGCCGGCGTGCGCTGGGGCATGCAGCGCGGCCTGAAGGTCAACGCCGGTCATGGCCTGCACTACACCAACGTGCAAGCGATCGCCGCCATCCCCGGCATCGCCGAACTCAACATCGGCCACGCCATCGTCGCCCACGCCGTCTTCGCCGGCTGGGAGAACGCGGTGCGCGAAATGAAGGCGATCATCACCGCGACCCGGCTCGGGCGTCCGCTGGCGGCAAAATGATCTACGGCATCGGCACCGACATCTGCCAGATCTCGCGCATCGAACAGGCGCTGGCGCGGCACGGCGAGCGCTTCGCCGAAAAGATCCTCGGGCCGCAGGAAATGCAGACATTCCACGCGCGCCGCGCCGCCAACGCGGTGCGCGGCCTGCGCTTCCTGGCCACCCGTTTCGCCGCCAAGGAGGCGTTCTCCAAGGCCATCGGCCTCGGCCTGCGCATGCCGATGACCTGGCGCGCGGCGCAAATGTTGAACGCGCCCAGCGGCAAGCCGATGATCGTCTGCGGCGGGGTGCTTGAACAATTCATGCGCGAGCGCGGCCTGAGCGCGCAGGTGACGATCAGCGACGAGGCCGACTACGCGGTCGCCTTCGTGATCGTCGAGCAGGACGCCGCGCCGGCGCGGTAAAATCGCCGACCGCCCGCCACCATCCTCAACCCGAACCCGGCAATGACTGAAGCAACTCCCGCAGCCCGCACCCCGCGCGAGCAAGTCCTCGACACCGTCGCCAAGCTGCCCAACCTGCCCGGCGTGTACCGCTACTTCGACGCGTCCGACGCGGTGCTGTACGTCGGCAAGGCGCGCGACCTGAAAAAGCGGGTGTCGAGCTATTTCCAGAAAAACCTGGCCAGCCCGCGCATCGCCATGATGGTCGAGCGCATCGCGCGCCTGGAAACCACGGTCACCCACAGCGAAGCCGAGGCGCTGATCCTGGAAAACAACCTGATCAAGGCGCTGCAGCCGCGCTACAACATCCTGTTTCGCGACGACAAGTCGTATCCGTACCTGAAGATCACCGGCGACGCCGTGCCGCGCATGGTGTATTACCGCGGCGCGGTCGACAAGAAAAACCAGTATTTCGGTCCCTTTCCCAGCTCCTGGGCGGTCAAGGAATCGATGCAGATCCTGCAGAAGGTGTTCATGCTGCGCTCGTGCGAGGACAGCGTCTACGCCAACCGCACCCGGCCCTGCCTGCTGCACCAGATCCACCGCTGCAGCGCGCCCTGCGTGAACGCCATCGGCGTCGAGGAATACCGGCAGGACGTCGACAACGCCGCCAAGTTCCTGCGCGGACGCCAAAGCGAAGTGCTGGCCGCGCTCGAGGCGAAGATGCACGCCTACGCCGGGGAGCTGAAATTCGAGCAGGCCGCCGTGGTGCGCAACCAGATCGCCTCGCTCTCGCGCGTGCTGCACCAGCAAAGCATGGAGACCACCGGCGACGCCGACGTCGACATCGTCGCCGTGATCGTGCAGGGCGGGCGCGCCTGCGTCAATCTGGCGATGGTCAGGGGCGGGCGCCACTTGGGCGACCGGGCCTATTTCCCGAGCCAGCTGAACGACGCCGCCGCGATCGCCGAGGCGCCGCTCGAAGTCGAAGTGCTGAGCGCCTTCCTGGCCCAGCACTACACCGAGAAATTCACGCCCGGCACCCTGATCCTCAATATCGAATTCGACCAGCCGGCCTTGATGCTGGCGCTGATGGAGCAGTGCGGCCACCGCATCAACCTGCTGTTCCAGCCGCAGGGGCAGCGCCGCCAGTGGCTGGAACTGGCGCAAAAGGGCGCCGAGATCTCGCTGGCGCGGCTGCTCTCGGAGCAGGGCTCGCAGCAGTCGCGCACGGCCGCGCTGGCCGACGCGCTCGGGCTCGACGCCGCCGAACTCGACGCCCTGCGGGTCGAATGCTTCGACATCAGCCACACGCAGGGCGAGGCGACCCAGGCCTCGTGCGTGGTGTTCCATCACCACGCGATGCAAAACGGCGAATACCGGCGCTACAACATCAACGACATCACGCCCGGCGACGACTACGCGGCGATGCGCCAAGTGCTGCTGCGCCGCTACGAAAAAGTGGCCAACGGCGACGGCGTGATGCCCGACGTGGTGCTGATCGACGGCGGCAAGGGGCAGATCGAAATGGCGCGCCAGGTGTTCGCCGAGCTCGGCCTCGATATCAGCCTGATCGTCGGCGTGGCCAAGGGCGAGGGCCGCAAGGTCGGGCTGGAAACGCTGCTCTTCGTCGACGGCCGCCCGCATCAGGAACTGGGCAAGGAATCGGCCGCGCTGATGCTGATCGCCCAGATCCGCGACGAGGCGCACCGCTTCGCCATCACCGGCATGCGCGCGCGCCGCGCCAAGGCGCGCCAGACCTCGCGCCTGGAGGAGATCGAGGGCATCGGCGCCAAGCGGCGCCAGAAGCTGCTGGCGCGCTTTGGCGGCCTGCGCGGCGTGGTCGACGCCAGCGTCGAGGATCTGATGTCGGTCGAGGGCATTTCCACCCAGCTCGCAGAGGAAATCTACAAGCAGCTGCACTGAGCCTTGGGAGTGTGTCCGACAAACTCCTAGCCGGCGCTGGTTTAAAGTGCTTGAGCAAGGTAGACTGGCGGCGCATTATGACTTGTCAGCGGGTTAATTTCTTACTTCTTTTATGCCTTTTAACATTCCCATTTTATTGACCTGGTTGCGCGTGGCGCTGATCCCGCTGGTGGTCGGCGTGTTCTATCTGCCCACGCCGTGGCTGCCGCTGGCCGACCGCAACCTGGCCGCCACCCTGGTTTTCATCGTCGCCGCCGTCACCGACTGGTTCGACGGCTTCCTGGCGCGGCGCTGGAACCAGACCTCGGCCTTCGGCGCCTTCCTCGACCCGGTGGCCGACAAGCTGATGGTGGCCGGCGCCTTGCTGGTGCTGGTGCAACTGGGGCGTGTCAACGCGGTGATCGCCTTCATCATCATCGGCCGCGAAATCGCCATCTCGGCGCTGCGCGAATGGATGGCGCAGATCGGCGCCTCCAAATCGGTCGCGGTCAGCTCGATCGGCAAGATCAAGACGGCGGCGCAGATGACGGCGATCCCGCTGCTGCTGTTCCATGACATTCTGCTCGGCCTGCTCGACACCCATGTCTGGGGCGAGCGCCTGGTCTGGATCGCCGCCGTGCTGACGGTCTGGTCGATGTTTTACTACCTGCGCCTGGCCTGGCCTTTGATCAAGGAAAAGGCCGGCAACCTCGATTGAACGTCGAATATGCTGCCGGAAAGTTTGCCCCTTGACAGTCAATTTGTATGGTCTATAATACTGGCCTGTTGACGACGCGGGAGTAGCTCAGTTGGTAGAGCGCAACCTTGCCAAGGTTGAGGTCGAGAGTTCGAGACTCTTCTCCCGCTCCAGTTTATAAATGGAAGCTTGATAGCTTCCATTTTCTATTGGGGATTTATGTTTTTGTCCGCTACCGGTCTGGCTTCCCGAAAATTGTCCTCATCAAAGTTAAAGACTTGCTAATCGATATGGATTTTGCACTTACGCTTAAGAAAACCTTGACGCTGTTAGCGTTGGTGGATCCATTATTGGCCGTACTCTTATTCATTTCCGCCGCTGCTGAGCTGGATCAGGCTGGCAAGAAAAAATCCAGCGGCCAATCGGGCTTGACCGTCGGCTTGGCACTTTTTTAGGCGGCTTGTTCGGACTGCACATCCTTTCCCTGATGGGGGTCCTTATCAGCCATTCAGGTTGGCGGTGGCGCTATTGTTTTTGTCATCGCCTTGGCAATGGTGATTGCCAAGGAAGAGTCGATCAAATATACCCTGCGGAGTCCGCCAAAGCTGCCGCCAGTCCCTCTATTGTTCCGCTTGGAATTCCATCGCTTGCCGGTCCGGCCGCGATTTCTTATGTGATGGCCACATCGAAAATCAACCACGTAGACGATTTATTGCATATCATCGCGCCGCCGGTATTAGTCGGCATCGCCACCTGGCTTTGTTTTCGTCTAGCGAGCCGGGGCGGTGCCTGGTTGTCCGAAACAACGCTCAGCGTGGTCGAACGTTTGTCAGGATTCCTGCTGGCCGCAATCGCTGTCGAAATGATAGCAGCAGGAATCAAGACTTTTTTTGGGCGTCTCAGGGAACTGACTGCAGCGTGAATATGCGTTCGATTATATAAATAAAACGAGTATGATTCTGCTTTCCGTAAAGAGCCTAAGTTGTCAGTTTTCGAAGCATAATCAAGACCGGCAGATAAAGTTGTAAGACTTTTTTCAACTTCGCATTTTGAATACTGTTACAATTCAGCCCGGCTTGATAATACTAGTGAAAGATTAAAAATCTAAGGGCGGGGTAGCAAAGAGGTTATGCAGCGGCCTGCAAAGCCGTTTAGACCGGTTCGATTCCGGTCCCCGCCTCCATTTAATCAAGAACTTTGCTCTAAAACCCGACGACGCCCAAGTTGCCTCAACAGTTTCAATCGCCGTGGTGGGGGCAAAATTCAATCAGCGCCACACCGTATCATTCCCAGCCAAACATCGCTTCGGTTACTAATCCGACAAAAACAGTTGTTGCAAATCATTCAAGAAAGCTTGCCCGAGATCCGTCGGCTTAATGATTTGATGATCGCAATACAGCAAGCCTTTTGACTCGGCCAGAGCCAGCGTTTTTTCGATGGCGTTCAACGCCATTCCGGTACGCTCGGCAAACAAATTGACCTGAAAGCCATGGTTGAGCCGCAGCGCGTTCAACATGAATTCAAAAGCCAGATCGTCGCGGCTGATCTCTCCTTGTTCCTGTATCTGCGTGCCCAATAAAATGTGCTCCAGATAAGCCTTGGGCTGCTTGTGGCGCATCTGCCGCACTATCCGGTGCGGAAATGACAGCTTCGAGTGGGCGCCCGCGCCGATCCCGAGGTAATCGCCGAACTGCCAGTAATTGAGATTGTGGCGCGCCTGCCGCTTCGGTTGGGCATAGGCCGAGACTTCATAGTGCGCATAGGCGGCAGCAGTCAGGTCCCGGATCATATCCTGCATGTCGGCGCTGGCATCGTCGTCCGGCACGGTAGGCGGGTGTTTGGCAAAAAAGGTGTTCGGCTCCAACGTCAGGTGATACAGGGACAAATGCGGCGGCGCACAGGAAATCGCGGTGGCGATATCCCGGCGCGCTTCCGCCAGTGTTTGCTGCGGCAACGCGTACATCAGATCCAGGTTGAAATTGTCAAAATTGGCGTGCGCAATGTCGACCGCCCGGCGCGCCTCGTCGCCATCGTGTATCCGCCCCAAAGCCTGCAAGTGTTTCGCATTGAAGCTCTGGATGCCGATCGATAGCCGGTTGACGCCGCTGGCTCGATAGGAGCGGAACTTCTCGGCCTCGAAAGTGCCGGGATTGGCCTCCATCGTGATTTCGGCCGCGCCGTCCAGTGGCAGCAAGCTGCGCACATCCGACAGCAATCGGTCCAAACCTGCGGCAGACATCAG
>JACMLV010000727.1 GCA_014379395.1 Burkholderiaceae bacterium | reverse complement strand
TCCTGCGTGAGGCGGACGGTCGTCGGTTTGTGATGGAGACGAACCACGACATTACAGAGCGAAAGGAGGCCGAAAGGGAGCTGCAACGAGCGCAGGCTGATCTCGCCCATATCACGCGGGTGACAACGCTCGGCGAATCGGCGCCGCAGCCATTCCGGGTGCAGCCGTTCGGCCGCGACGGCCGCTTCGCCGGCGATGGCGTCGATGGCCAGCTGGCGGGGATCGAAAGGGACAGTAGCCAAGGCGTGTTACCTCCAATGGGTTGCGGACGCAATAAAAAAGGACGCCGGAGGCGCCCTTTTTTCCCAACACAAGGCGCCGAAATTAAGCGCTTGCTTTCGCCGCGACGCGGCGATTTGGCAGTTTTTCTTTGATACGCGCCGATTTGCCCGAACGCTCACGCAGATAGTACAGCTTGGCGCGGCGGACATCACCACGGCGTTTCACTTCGATCGAAGCGATCAGCGGCGAGTACAGTTGGAACGTACGCTCGACGCCTTCGCCCGACGAGATCTTACGAACGATGAAGTTCGAGTTCAGGCCGCGGTTACGACGCGAGATGACCACGCCTTCGTAAGCCTGGGCGCGCTTGCGGGTGCCTTCGACCACGTTGACGTTGACGATAACGGTATCGCCAGGTGCGAATTCAGGAATCTTCTTACCCAGGCGGGCAATTTCTTCCTGCTCCAATTGTTGAATCAAGTCCATTTTATTACTCCATAAACCATCTTGCTGGCGCCAAGAGCCGGAGCTCGCCCAGTAGAGGATGGGGTTAAACACGCGGGACAATTCCCGCTCGGTACTACACCAGCCTGCGCAATTTTACAGGCCGGACAAAAACTTTTCATCGGCGCGCGTGAGCAAGCCGTCGGCGCGCGCCCTGGCCAGCAGATCGGGGCGCTTGCGCCAGGTCGCCTCCAGCATGCGCTGGCGGCGCCATGTCTCGATCTCGGCGTGGTTGCCGCCCATCAGCACCGGCGGCACGGCCAGGCCCTCGTACGTCTCGGGCCGCGTGTAGTGCGGCGAGTCGAGCAGGCCGTTGACAAAACTGTCCTCGATCGCCGAGGCGTCGTCGTTGAGCACGCCCGGCAATTGCCGGATCACCGCGTCCATCAGCGCCATGGCCGGCAATTCGCCGCCGGACAGGACGAAATCGCCGAGGCTGATTTCCTCATCGACGCAACGCTCGATCAGGCGCTGGTCGACCGCTTCGTAGCGGCCGCACAGGATCACCAGGCCGGCTTCGCCGCGCAGTTGCATCACGCGTTCGTGGCTGAGCGTGCGGCCTTGCGGCGACATGAACAGCACCCGCGGCGCGGCCAGGCCGGCCTCTTGCTGGCGCTGCTTGGCGGCGTTGATGGTCGCCTCCAGCGGCTTGGCCAGCATCACCATGCCGGGACCGCCGCCATACGGGCGGTCGTCCACGGTGCGGTGGTTGTCGGTCGTGAAATCGCGCGGATTCCACAGCGACAGCGCGCATTTCTTTTGCTCGAAGGCGCGGCGCGTGACACCCGACTGCGTCAGGGCGGCGAACATCTCCGGAAACAGGGTGACGACATCAAACTGCATGGCCAACCGATCCGGAAAAACGCCGCGCGCCAGGCTGCGGCTTAATAATCGAGGCCCCAGTCGACCGTGATCGTCTTTGCGGCCTTGTCCACGTTAATGACAAAGTGTTCCACAAATGGGATCAGGCGCTCGGGCGCCGGTTCGGCGTCGCCCGAGGCGGGATCGGCGAGCGGAGCGATGCGCAAAATCGATTGCGGACCGTTGCTCATCATGTCGACCACCTGCCCGAGGCACTCGCCTTGCAAATTCTGTACTGACAGTCCGATCAGATCGGACCAATAAAACTCGTCGGTCGACAAGGCCGGGAAATGGCTGCGCGGGACCTGAACGGCGGCGCCCTTGAGCGCTTCCGCGGCATCGCGTCCAACCACGCCGACCAGCTGCGCGACGACGTCGCCGCCGTGAAGCTTGGCCTGCCTGACGTCAACGTCGTGCAGACTCGGCTTGTCGAACCACCAGGTTTTGACCTTCAGCAGGGCATCCGCGTCGGCCGAGAAAGGGGTGACCCTGACTCCGCCTGCGACGCCATAGGCACCGGAGACATAGCCCACCTGTACCAGATCGTCGGGGACTTTCACCCCGGATGCCGACTGCAGCGTCAAACCGGTTCCGGACTTAAGCTGCGACTGCTGCGACTGCTGCGACTTTGCCGCTGGCGATCAGGCGAGCGACGGTAGGCGACAATTGCGCGCCCACGCCTTGCCAGTACGACAGACGGTCTTCAGTGATACGGAATGGCACTTCGCCACCCGACGCCATCGGGTTGTAGAAACCGATGCGTTCAATGAAGCGACCATCGCGGCGATTGCGCGAATCTGTAGCGACGATGTTGAAGAATGGACGCTTCTTGGCGCCTCCACGAGCTAAACGAATAACGACCATAATATTTCCAAATAAGTGTGCTGAGACGGAAAAAGCCGCAAATTATAGCGCGCCTGACCGTAAGACGGCAAGCGCAATCGCGACAGGGATGTAATTTGTGGGCAATCGAACATTATGAAGCAGACTGGCGCGCACGGCAAGGGCGCGCTTGGCGTGGCGGCACGCGAGAAGAAGCGTGCCCAGCTTGTGGTTTTGGCTGATACTGGCGCTCTCTTCCGCCACTACCCGGACCGCCATGACCGCGCCACACAAGAACAAGACCCTCGCCAGCCTGCTGGCGTTCGCGCTGGGTGCGGTCGGCGCGCACCGTTTTTACCTCGGCGGCGCCAAGGATCGCTGGGGCTGGCTGCACGCGGCGAGCGCGCCGGCCAGCCTGCTGATCGCACTGACGGCGCCGCAAGCGAACTGGTTTTATATGATTTTGCCGCTGATCGTCTCGGCGCTGGCCGGTTTCCTGACGGCGCTGGTGCTCGGCCTGACGCCCGACGAGCGCTGGGACGCGACCCGCAACCACGCCTCGGGGCGCCGTTCGGATTCGCAATGGCCGCTGGCCTTGCTGTTGGTGGCCACCCTGATGGCCGGCGCCGTCGTCCTGATCGCCACCATCGCGCGCCTGTTCGACCTGCTCCACACCGGCGGTGCCTACGGTTAAGCGGAATCGGCGGCAATGACTGCCGCGTCGGCGTTGCTGCCCACCGCCTGATTCTTGCCCTGCCGCTTGGCCTGATAGGTGGCCGCGTCGGTGCGCTGCACCAGGCCGGTGGCCGACTCGCCCGGCACATACTGGGCGACGCCGATGCTCAAGGTGTAGGGCGCCGTGTCGTCGGCGCGCACCGGATCGCAGCAGGCGCGGGCCAGATGCCGGATCAGACGCTCGGCGGCCGCCAGCGCCTGCTTCAGCCCGGCACCCGGCATCAACACCGCCAGTTCGTCGCCGCCATAGCGGAAAGCGAGGTCGGTGCGACGCTTCCACCCCTGTATCAGCCCGCCCAACTGCTGCAGGACGCGGTCGCCGCCGACGTGGCCGCAGCTGTCGTTGACGTTCTTGAAATCGTCGATGTCGATGAAGGCGAGCGAAAGCGGCCCGCCGTAGCGCACGGCGCGCTCGATCTCATTTTCCAGTTGCTCGTAGAAGTCCCGGAAATTGGCCAGCTGGGTCAAGGGATCGGTCCGGCTCAAGGCCTTGAAATGCTCTTCGCTGCGCTGCAGCGCCTCTTCAGCCAGGCGCCGCGCGGTGACGTCCTGCAAGGTCTCGATCGCGCCCACCAGTTGCCCGGCGTCGTCGTGCAAGGGCGCGGCGGTGAAATACAGCCAGCGCCCGCCCTCGCCCAGATGGGGAAAGAAATCCTCCGCCTCGTAGGTGCCGGGAATCGTGCTCGAAGGCCAATACTTGCCACCATAAAGATGGTCGACATGCTGTTCGTGCCCGTCCCGCAGTATCAGGTCGGCCATCACCATGCGCTCGTCGGCGTAGAAAGCTTGCCAGTGCTGGTTGGTGCCAAGCACCGATTCGCTCGGCATGCTGGTCAACGTCGCGCAGGCGCGGTTCCAGTGCGTCACCAGGCCATCGGCATCGATGACGAAGCTGGCGACTGGGAAGGCATTCAGGATTGCCCATGAGATTTTGCTGGTTTTCATCCGAGGAACCCGAGAGTTGCGCAGGCTTTTTTGCCACAGATACGAACGACAAGAACGCTTGCGACTGAGGTGATGGCGACGGGGCAACATGCTATAGCAATGCCAGAGCCGACATATTAATGCAAGTCAATTATTTTGGTAACAGCAAGGACAAAAAAACCACGCCGGTCCGGCACATGGTGTGCGCCGGAGCGGCGTGGCTATTGGAGCGATGCGAATCGCTGGTGCTTGCTTAGCCCAGCTGCGTGACCAGCTCCGGCACCACATCGAACAGATCGCCGACGATGCCATAGTCGGCCACCGCGAAAATCGGCGCCTCCGGATCTTTGTTGATGGCGACGATGGTCTTCGAGTCCTTCATGCCGGCCAGATGCTGGATCGCGCCGGAGATGCCGACCGCGATGTACAGGTTCGGCGCGACGATCTTGCCGGTCTGGCCAACTTGCCAGTCGTTCGGCACGAAGCCGGCGTCGACCGCCGCGCGCGAGGCGCCCATGGCCGCGTTCAGACGGTCGGCCAGCGGCTCCAACACCTTGAAGTTTTCCGCCGAGCCGATGCCGCGCCCGCCGGAGACGATGACCTTGGCGGCCGTCAGTTCCGGACGGTCCGACTTGGCCACTTCGCGGCCGATGAAGGCCGACTTGCCCGAGTCGCCAACGGCGGCCAGGGTTTCGCTGGCGGCGCTGCCGCCGGTCGCGGCGGCAGCGTCGAAGCCTGTCGAGCGCACGGTGATGACTTTGATCTTGTCGCCCGACTGCACGGTGGCGATGGCGTTGCCGGCGTAGATCGGGCGCTCGAAGGTGTCGGGCGCGTCGACTTTGGTGATCTCCGAGATCTGCGCGACGTCGAGCTTGGCGGCCACGCGCGGCGCGATGTTCTTGCCGTAGGCGGTGGCCGGGGCCAGGATGTGGCTGTAGCCGGCGGCGATGGCGAGCACCTGCTCGGTGACGTTCTCGGCCAGGCCGTCGGCCAGCGCGGCACCGTCGGCGACCAGCACCTTGGCCACGCCAGGAATGGCGGCCGCTTGCGCGGCGGCGCCGGCGCAGGCGCTGCCGGCGAGCAGCACGTGCACTTCGCCGCAGCATTGCAGCGCGGCGGTGACGGGGTGGTGGGTGCTTCCTTTTAACGAAGCGTTGTCGTGTTCAGCAATAACTAATGCGACCATGATGTTTCCTATTTTTGTCGGCGGCGCGAGGCGGCACCCGGCCCGCGCGGCTCGAATTGATTTTTGGGCGGAGGAACCGCGTCAGATGACTTTGGCTTCGTTGCGCAGCTTGGCGACCAGCGTGGCGACGTCGGGCACGATGATGCCGGCCGAGCGTTTCGCAGGCTCGACCACCTTGACGGTCTTCAGGCGCGGCGCGCAGTCGACGCCCAGCTCTTCCGGCTTGACGGTGTCGAGCGGCTTCTTCTTCGCCTTCATGATGTTGGGCAGCGTCACGTAGCGCGGCTCGTTCAGGCGCAAGT
>JACMLV010000726.1 GCA_014379395.1 Burkholderiaceae bacterium | reverse complement strand
GCGGCGCGCTGGCTCGGCTTCCACTCCGGCGCCAGCCGGATCGGCTTTGCGATCGAGCGCCAGGTCTTGCTGGGCGTGCTCAACTACCGCTATGGACGCAGCCCGGCCGCGCCGGCGCTGGCCGAGCCGAGCCTTGATCCGGCCCATGTGCGCGTCACCGCCACCGAGGAGCGCCTGGCGGTGACGCGCACATGGGCCGGGTCAAGGCTCGGCTCGGCGGCGGCCGGCGCGGCCGGGCTGCGTCCATAGCGGTAGTTGAGCACGCCCAGCAAGAGCTGGCGCTCGATCGAAAAACCGATCCGGCTGGCGCCGGCGTGGAAACCGAGCCAGCGCGCCGCGCCCGGCTCGTCGCCGACGCGGCTGAAACCGACCGCCTCGACCTGCAGGCCACCCCAGTAGCGCCGGCTCATCGGCAGGCGCATGGCGCCGGCCAGATCCTCGCGCAACTGGGCCGCGAAGACCGGCAGGAGATGCACCGGGCGGCCCAGCAGGCAGGAATCGATCACCTGGAGGCGCGGGGCTTGATCTGTCTTGTAAATAGTAGTCATGTCAGGTCACGTCAGATCAGTTGAGCCGCGCAATTAATATGCGGCTACCGCGATTTTATACCGCCACGGCAAGAAAATGGGCGTTTGCTCGGCGCGCACGCGCGGTGGCCGCCCCAAGGACGCCCAGTGTTAACCATACATCAATCCGGCGATTATTGCCACTGATCAATATTCTCGCGGGCAAATCCTCGCTTTACATTATAGTTGCTACCGGGTAAGATTGGCCGCTGATACGCGCTGTTTTGCCGCCCCGCGCCGCGCCGCGCGGTCCGACGCGAGGGCGGCGAAAACGGCGCCGCAGGCGGAAACGAAGCCGCAAATACTTGGAGGTGGCAAGATGGGCAATGAACTGGCTGGCTTGATCAAGGCCGATTTGGCGGCGCTGACGAACGAGGCGCACAGTCTGGCGACATGGCATGTGGCGCCGGCGGCCAACGCCGGCCACGAGGCCAACGCCGGCTCGTCCTTCGCCCAGAGCATGAAGGACGCGATCGGCAAGGTCGACGCCGACGACCGCGGCGCGGCCGGCAAGATGGCCGACGTCGACAGCGGCAAGAGCGACGACCTGGTCGGCGCCATGCTGGCCAGCCAGCAGGCCAGCCTGTCGTTTTCGATGCTGATGCAAGTGCGCAACAAAGTCATGGGCGCGGTCGATGAACTCATCAAACTGCCGCTGTAAGCCGAGCCGAAAGCCCCCGACGTGATGAACAACCTCAAATCCGCCCTCGCGCGCCTGCGCGCCGGCGCCCTGCCGGGCGTCTCGCCGGCCATGCTGCAAAGCCTGCTGCCGCTGCTGCTGCTGGCGATCGGCGTGAGCGCCATCGTGCTGATGTACTTCTGGCGCGACCAGGCCAGCTACAAGCCGCTGTTCGGCGCGCATGAAAAAGTGGCCGCCACCGACATGATGGGCGCGCTCGACGCCGAGCACATCGCCTATCGCCTGCATCCCGAGAGCGGCCAGGTGCTGGTGCCCGAGTCGGCGCTGGGCCGCGCGCGCATGGTGCTGGCCTCGAAGGGCGTCACCGCCCAGCTGCCGGCCGGCCTCGAATTGATGGACAAGAACGACCCGCTCGGCGTGTCGCAGTTCGTGCAGGACGTGCGCTTCCGCCGCGGCCTGGAGGGCGAGCTGGCGCAAAGCATCATGACGCTCGACCCGATCGCCTCGGCCCGGGTCCACCTGTCGATCGCCAAGTCGACCTCCTTCGTCGCCAGCGACGGCGACAAGTCGTCGGCCTCGGTGGTGCTGTCGGTCAAGCGCGGGCGCACCCTGGCGCCCGAGCAGATCGCCGCCATCATGAACATGGTCGCCGGCAGCGTCGCCAGCCTGTCGCCGCAGCGCGTCAGCCTGGTCGACCAGGCCGGCAACTACCTGTCCTCGCACATCGACCTGGCCGACGGCTTCGACGCCTCGGCCAACGGCAACGAGGGCGCCAAGCGGGTGCAGGAGGAGATCCGGCGCAACGTGCGCGAACTGCTCGGCCCGGTGCTCGGCGAGGACAATTTCAAGATCAGCGTGACGGCGGCGGTCAACAACGACCGCGTCGAGGAAACGGTCGAGAAATACGGCGAGGCGCCGAAGGTGACGTCGGAGGCGATGCGCGACGAGCAGGAGCGCAACCGCCTGGTGATGGGCGTGCCCGGCACCCTGAGCAACCGGCCGCCGGCCGCGCCGGTGGCCGGC
>JACMLV010000725.1 GCA_014379395.1 Burkholderiaceae bacterium | reverse complement strand
CGCGACGACGATATGGCGCGCGCCCAGGCCCTGGGTCGCCAGCGCGTAGACGGCGAACGAATACTGCGCGTACACCACCGCCTGGCCCTTTTGGACGAAGGCGTGGGCGGCGATTTCGAGGATGTCGTTGCTGCCGTTGCCGAGCGTGATCCAGTCCTGCGGCACGTCGTAGCGCTTGGCCAGCGCGACCTTCAGGTCGAAGCCGTTGGCGTCCGGGTAGCGGCCGAGGTCGGCCATCGCGGCGGCCATCGCGGCCTTGGCCGATTCGGGCACGCCGAACGGATTCTCGTTGGACGCGAGCTTGACGATGGCCGCCTCGTCGAGGCCGAATTCGCGCGCAACTTCGGCGATCGGCTTGCCGCTTTGATAGGGCGCGATGGCGCGGACGTATTCAGGACCGAATGGCTGGGACATGGAGATTCCGTAATGAAGTTAGTTCAGGCCGAGCGGATAGGAGCCCAGCACTTTGAAGAAGGCGGCATTGTCCTTCAGCTCGAGCAGCGCCTTGGCGACGGCCGGATCCTGCGCGTGGCCCTCGATGTCGACGTAGAAGTAGTACTCCCAGCTGCCCATGCGCGCCGGGCGCGACTCGAAGCGCGTCATCGACACGCCGTGCTTTGCCAGCGGCGCGAGCAATTGATAGACGGCGCCGGCCTTGTTGGGCACCGCCAGCACCAGCGAGGTCTGGTCCAAGCCGGACGACGCCGTCTGCAGCGTGCCGACCACGGCGAAGCGGGTGCGGTTGTGCGGATCGTCCTGGATGTGGCCCTGCACCACGGCGAGCTGGTAATGCTGGCCGGCCAGTTCGCTGGCGATGGCCGCGATGGCAGGATCGGCGCCGGCGATGCGCGCCGCCTCGGCGTTGGAGGCGACGGCGCGCCGCTCGAGGTGCGGATAGTGTTCGTTGAGCCAGAGCTGGCACTGGGCCAGCGCCTGCGAATGGGCGCAGATGACGGAGACGCCGTCCATCGTGCCGCTTTGCGTCATCAGGCTGTGGTGCACCGGAATCGACACTTCGCCACTGATGATCAGGCTCGTTTGCAACAGCAGGTCGAGGGTGCGGTTGATCGCGCCCTCGGACGAATTCTCGATCGGCACCACGCCGAAGTCCGCCGTGCCGGCTTCGGCGGCGCGGAACACCTCGTCGACGGTTGCGCACGGCATGCCTTCGACGGCGCTGCCGAAATGGGCGTACGCGGCCTGCTCGGTGAAGGTGCCGGCCGGCCCCAGATAGGCCACCGTGACGCGCCGCTCCAGCGCGCGGCAGGCCGACATGATTTCACGGAAGATGGTTTGCAGGTCGCGGTTGGCGAGCGGGCCCGGATTGCGGTCGGCCACGCCGCGCAGCACCTGCGCCTCGCGCTCGGGACGGAACACCGGGGCGTTGGTTTCGGCCTTCACGTGGCCGACATCCTGCGCCACCCGTGCGCGCTGGTTCAGCAGGACGAGGAGCTGGGCGTCGATGGCGTCGATCTGTTCGCGCAGGGGTTTGAGTTTGTCTGTCATGGCGTGGCGTGTGCGGTGGTTGGGGTGCCGCCGCCCCGGCTGGCGGAGCGGCGTGTATTTTTTAGCGTCCGGCGAAGGCGTTCAGGTAGTCGACCAGCGCCTGCACGCCCTCCAGCGGCATGGCGTTGTAGATCGAGGCGCGCAGGCCGCCGACCGACTTGTGGCCCTTCAGCTGGAGCAGGCCGCGCTGCTTGGCGCCGGCCAAAAATTCGGCGTTGCGCGACTCGTCGCGCAGGAAGAACGGCACGTTCATGCGCGAGCGGTACTCCTTGGCGACCTTGGTGACGTAGAAGTCGTCGGCGTCGAGGGCCGCGTACAGCAGAGCCGCCTTTTCGATATTGCGCTGTTCCATGGCCGCCACGCCACCCTGGCGCTTGAGCCACTGGAACACCAGCCCGGCGATGTAGATGCTGTAGGTCGGCGGCGTGTTGTACATCGATTCGTGCTCGGCGACGATCTTCCAGTCGAAGGCCGACGGGCAGGCCGGCAGCGAGGTGCCGAGCAGGTCATCGCGCACGATGGCCAGGGTCAGGCCGGCCGGGCCGATGTTCTTTTGCGCGCCGCCGAAGATGACGCCGTATTTGGAGACGTCGATCACGCGCGACAGGATGTGCGACGACATGTCGGCCACCACCGGGGTGTCGCCGGCCAGCTCGGGCGCGAACGGGTACTCGACGCCGTCGATGGTCTCGTTGCTGCAGATGTGCAGGTAGGCGGCGTCGGCCGAGAGCTTCCAGCCCTCTTGCGGCGGCACCGCGCTGAAGCCGTCGGCCTGGGCCGAGGCGGCGACGTTGACGGTCGCGTACTTGGCCGCCTCCTTGATCGACTTGCCCGACCAGGAGCCGGTGTGGACGAAGTCGATGGTCGCCGGCTGCGCCTTGCGCCCGGCCAGGTTGAGCGGAACGATGGCGTTCTGGGCCAGCCCGCCGCCCTGCATGAAGAGGATCTTGTAGTTGGCCGGCACCGCCAGCAGCTCGCGCAGGTCGCGCTCGGCGGCTTGATAGATCGAGATGAATTCCGGGCCGCGATGGCTCATTTCCATCACCGACATGCCGCTGCCGTGCCAGTCGAGCATCTCGGCGGCGGCTTGTTCGAGCACTTCCTTCGGCAGGACGGCCGGGCCGGCCGAGAAGTTGTAGATGGGCGTCACGTTGCTATCCTTTTCAATCAAATATGTCGGCTCACTCGCGCAAAAACGTAGGGTGGGCACCTGTGCCCGCGCGTGACGCCTGCGGCTCGCCGGCGTCACGCGTGGGGCTCGGCGCCCCCGCAAAAAAACCTGCCCACCCTACCGTTACAGACTTACTCGGCCGCGTCGTCGGGCGTCGCGTCCGGGGCCGCGGCCGG
>JACMLV010000724.1 GCA_014379395.1 Burkholderiaceae bacterium | reverse complement strand
TGAAATAGGCCGCCTGCGCCATGCCGCGCTCGATGGCGTTGGTGTGGGCGCGCGAGGGCGCCGCGACGGCGCCCGGCTCGGGCCCGCGCGCATGATTGGCCAACTTATTGGCCACGTTGTTGGCCATGTTGTTGGCCGCGTTGCGGGTCGCCGTCTGCGGCGTCGCCACCCGCTGCGCCGGGCCAGTCACTGCCGTCTTCTGGGTCTTGTCGACCACCGAGGACAAGGGCAAGGGAAACTGGCGCTTGCCGTTCATGCCAGGCCCTTCGCCAGCGCCGCCAACTGGGCCTTGTGGGTCAGGTCGATCTGCAGCGGCGTGACCGAGACCCGGCCTTGCGCGACGGCGTGGAAATCGGTGCCCTCGCCGGCGTCGCGGGTCGCGCCCGGCGGCCCGATCCAGAAAATCTCGCGCCCGCGCGGATCGCGCGCGCGCACCACCGGCTCGGCCGAGTGGCGCCGCCCGAGCCGGGTCGCGACCACCTCGTTCAAGCGCTCGTACGGCAGGTTCGGGATGTTCACGTTGAGCAGATACGGCTGCGTCAGCATGTCGAAGCGGCGCAGCACGATGTCGCGCGCCAGCCGCGCGGCCGCGTCGATATTGGCCCAGCCGTAGTCGGCCTGCGAGAAGGCGATGGCCGGGATGCCGAACAAAAAGCCCTCGGTGGCGGCCGCCACGGTGCCGGAATAGAGCGTGTCGTCGCCCATGTTGGCGCCGTTGTTGATGCCCGACACCACCAGATCGGGCGCCTCGGTCAGCAGGCCGGTCAGGGCGATGTGGACGCAGTCGGTCGGCGTGCCGTTGACAAAATAAAAGCCGTTGGCCGCCTGCTGCAAGCTCAGCGGGCGATCCAGCGACAACGAGTTGGAGGCGCCGGAGCGATTGCTGTCGGGCGCCACCACCACGATGTCGGCGACCGCCGCCAGCGCGTCGGCCAGCGCCACGATGCCGGGGGCGAGGTAGCCGTCGTCGTTGCTGATAAGAATTCTCATATGGCAATTTTACCTGAAGCAACGACCGGACTGCGCGAACCGGCCGTGGCGGAAAGAGATATCCGGGCGGCGCGCCGCTACACCGGCGCGGGCGCCTCGCGCTGTTCGAAGAAGGCGATCACGTCGGCGCGCTCGCGGGTGCGCTTGAACGGCGGCAGGCTTTGCCAGATGCGCTTGCCGTACGGCTTGGAGATCAGGCGCGGATCGCAAATCATCAGCACGCCGCGGTCGCCCTCGTCGCGGATCAGGCGCCCGGCGCCCTGCTTGAGGGTGATGATCGCCTCCGGCAGCGAGTGGTGCATGAAGCCGTTCATGCCCTGCTTCTCCATCACCTCGATGCGGGCCGCGAGCACCGGATCGTCCGGCGGCGCGAACGGCAGCTTGTCGATGATGACCAAGGACAGCGCCTCGCCGCGCACGTCGACGCCCTCCCAGAAGCTCTGACTGCCGATCAGCACGCCATTGCCGGCGCTGCGGAACTGGTCGAGCAATTCGGTGCGTCCGCGCTCGCCCTGCACGAACAGCGGGAACGGCAGATCGCGCTTGGCGAACTCGTCGCGCAGGCGCTCGGCGGCGCGGTTCACCGCGCGCAGCGTGGTGCACAGCAGGAAGGTGCGCCCGCCGGCCGCCTCGATCACCGGCAAGGCGCAGTCGATCACCGCGTCGGTGTAGCCGATGGCGTTGGGCAGCGGCAGGTTCTGCGGCACGTAGAGCAAGCCCTGGTTGCCGTAGTCGAACGGGCTGGGCCAGGAGTGCGAGGCCTCGCCGGTCAGGCCCATCTGCCCGGCGAAATGCTTGAAGTCGTTTTTCACGGCCAGGGTGGCCGAGGTGAAGATCCAGCTGCGCGGCACGCCCTCGCGCTGGCTGTTGAAGATCGGCGCGATCGACAGCGGCGTCTGGTGCAACTGCAGCGAGCTGGAAAAGGCCTCGACCCAGAACACCGCCTCCTGCCCCTCGGCCACCTTGGCCTTGGGGTCGAACCTCCAGCCGGCCAGTTGCGCCGCCAGTTCGACCGCGCGGACCCGGCATTGCTCGAGCGTCTCGGCGCGCTCGGCCTGGATTTCGAGCACGGCGATCATGCCGGCCAGCTCGTCTTTCAAGGTTTCGAGCGCCGGGAAGAAGTCGGACGAGGGCGCGATCTGCGCCAGCGACAGGCGCACGATGTCCTGCGGGAAGGTCAGGCGCAAGTCGCGCGCCGCCTTCTCCACCACCGTGACGGTCTTGGCCCAGTCGGCGCCGCCGCGCGCGTGGGCCAGGCCCTCGGCCAGCACGTCGCGGCACAGTTCGAGCACCTGCGAGGTCGACACGGTGTTGCCGAAGAACAGGGTCGCGGTGTCGGGCAGCTGGTGCGCCTCGTCGAAGATGACGGTGTTGGCCGACGGCAGCAACTCGGCCACGCCGGTGTCCTTCAAGGCCACGTCGGCGAAGAACAGGTGGTGGTTGACCACCACCACGTCGGCCTGCTGGGCCTCCTTGCGCGCCTTCATCACGAAGCAATCCTGGTAATACTGGCATTCGGCGCCGACGCAGTTCTCGCGCGTCGAGGTCACCAGGTTCCAGATCAGGGCGTTTTCCGGCACCTTCGCCAGCTCGGCCTTGTCGCCGGTCTTGGTCATCTTGATGAAGCGCGATATCTCGCGCAGGTGGCCGGCGTCCTCGCGCGAGGTCATGCGGCCGTTTTGCAAGGTGCGCTCGAGATGGTAGTGGCAGACGTAATTGGAGCGGCCCTTGAGCAGCGCCACCGACACCGGCGCCTGCAAGGCCGCGCGCACGGTCGGAATGTCGCGCAGGAACAACTGGTCCTGCAGGTTCTTGGTGCCGGTCGAGACGATGGTCTTGCCGCCCCACAGCAGCGCCGGCACCAGGTAGGCGAAGGTCTTGCCGGTGCCGGTGCCGGCCTCGGCCACGCCCGAAAGGACCAGCAGGGCCTGTTGGGAGCGCTGATCCGGCCGATTTTCTCAGCCGACACGGGGGAGCAAGCCCGCCAGCGCCTGGGCGAGGCGGTCGCACAGCTCGAGCGGCCGCTGCCGAAGGTCGCCGCGCTGCTCGAAGCGGCCGAAGACGACGTGCTCGCCTTCTATGCGTTC
>JACMLV010000723.1 GCA_014379395.1 Burkholderiaceae bacterium | reverse complement strand
GGCCTGGTCGCTGCCGAAGGCGTCGAGCATCAGGAACGGGTCGAGCCGGCGCTGCTGCGCCTGCGTCAGCACGCGGTTGATCTTGACGCCGGCGCCGTCCATGACGGGCTGGCCGGCGACGAGCCGCTCGACCGCGCGGCCGTGCTGCACCTGGTCCGATGCCACCAATGTCGATCTGTTCGTTGCTTGAGTCATGATTTCCTCCGCTTGCCGGGACGGGCGCGGCGCGCCCGCCGTCCTACTCGTTGGAACTGCGATTACACCAGAACGGCGTCGATTTCGGCGTCCGCCTGCGCCTGCGCGCGCGCCACCGCCTCCGGACCCATGCCCATGCCTTCGGCGTAGACGTATTGCACGTCGCTCAAGCCGAGGAAGCCGAGCAGGGTTTGCAGGTGCGCCAGCTGGGTGTCGCTCGCCGCGCCGCGGTGCATGCCGCCGCGCGCCAGGGCCACGTAGACCTTCTTGCCGGTGAGCAGGCCGACCGGGCCGGTTTCGGTGTATTTGAACGTGACGCCGACGCGGGCGATGGCGTCGAACCAGCTTTTCAGTTGCACCGTGATGCCGAAGTTGTACATCGGCGAGCCGATCACGATCACGTCGGCCGCCTGCACCTGGGCGATCAGGGCGTTGTCGAGCGCGACGCGGGCGGCCTGCTCGGCGTTGCGCTGCTCGGCCGGGGTGAACAGGGCTTGCAGGGCCGCCTCGTCCAGCGTCGGGTGCGGTTGCGCGGCCAGGTCGCGCCGCGTCACGCTGGCGCCGGGGTTGCCGGCCTTCAGGCGGGCGACGATGGCGTCGGCCATGCGGGTCGATTCGGAACCGGTGCTGCGGGCGCTGGAATTGATTTGCAGGATGTTCATGGTGGCTCTCCGTGTGGGGTTGTTGTTACGATGAATCCACTTTAGCAGTTCCAAAATCGATGCGGAAGACGTTAAAATGGATAACATTAGACCGCCAGTGGAGCAATCGTATGGATCTCGACCCGAGTGATTTGTTGCTGTTCGCCCGCATCGTCGAGAGCGGCAGCTTCAGCAAGGCGGCGCTGCGGGTCGGCTTGCCCAAGTCGACCGTCTCGCGCCGCCTGGCGCTGCTGGAAGCCAAGCTTGGCGAGCGCCTGATGCAGCGCACCACGCGCAAGCTGGTGTTGACCGAGTTCGGCGCCAGCCTGCTCGAGCACGCGCGCAAGGTGGTCGAGGAGGTCGAGGCGGCCGGCGCGCTGGTGCAGCACCGGCAGGCCGAACCGAGCGGCGTGCTGCGCATTTCGATGCCGGGCGACACGGCCAATTTTTCGATGGGACAACTGCTGGCCGCCTTCATGGCGCGCTATCCGGCCATTTCGCTGGAACTCGATCTGTCGCCGCGGCGGGTCGATTTGCTGGGGGAGAATTTCGATCTGGCGATCCGGATGGGCGACCTGCCCGACGACGCCTCGCTGGCGGCGCGCCGGATCGCCTTCAGCACGCTGGCCCTGTACGCGTCGCCGGCCTACACGTCGCTGCGCGGCCTGCCCGAGCATCCCGACGACTTGCGGAACCACGATTTGCTCAGCCTGCCACGCCGGGGCAACTTCTCGCATTGGACGCTGCTGCGCGGCAAGACGCGCTGGGAAAAGGAATTGCCGGCCCGGCTGATCGCCAATTCGCCCGAGTTGCTGGTGCGCATGGCCTGCACCGGGGCCGGCATCGCGGCCAGCACCGACCAGTTCGCCCAGCCGTATCTGCAAACCGGGGAGCTGGTGCGGG
>JACMLV010000722.1 GCA_014379395.1 Burkholderiaceae bacterium | reverse complement strand
TGTTGACCCACGTGCGCGACGTGATGCGCGGCGGCGCCGCGGTGCCGGCGGTGCGCGCCGACGCCAGCTTGAGCCAGGCGCTGCTCGAGATCACCCAGAAGGGCATGGGCATGACCGCCATCGTCGACGCCGACCAGCGGCCGCTGGGCGTGTTCACCGACGGCGACCTGCGCCGCTTGATCGAGCGGGTCCAGGATTTCTCCAAGATCGTGATCGGCGACGTGATGCACGCCAACCCGCGCGCCATCGGCCCGGACCGGCTGGCGGTGGACGCGGTGGCGGTGATGGAGCGGCATTCGATCAACCAGATGCTGGTCGTCGGCGAGGACGGCGTGCTGGTCGGCGCGCTGCACATCCACGACCTGACCCGCGCCAAGGTGATCTGATGGACGCCCTGCTCGATACCCATCTCGTCCGCGCCGCCAAGGTGCGCCTGATGATCTTCGACGTCGACGGCGTGCTCACCGACGGCAGCCTGCATTTCGGCGCCGACGGCGAGGCCATGAAGACCTTCAACGTGCACGACGGCCTCGGCATCAAGCTGCTGCAGCAGTCGGGCGTGCAGACGGCCATCATCAGCGCGCGCCAGTCGCCGATCGTGACGCGCCGCGCCTTCGACCTCGGCATTCAGCACGTGCTGCAGGGCGTGCACGACAAGCGCGTGCCGTTCGAGAAGCTGTTGCGGGACACCGGCCTGGACGCCGAGCAGTGCGGCTTCATCGGCGACGACGTGATCGACCTGCCGATCCTGTCGCGGGTCGGCTTCGCGGTCAGCGTGCCGAACGGGCGCGCCGAGGTGCTGCGCCGCGTGCACCATGTGACGCAGGCCGGCGGCGGCCGCGGCGCGGTGCGCGAGGTGTGCGAACTGCTGCTGCGCGCGCAGGGCAATTACGAGGCCATCATGGCCCAGTTCCTCGGGTGACCCGGATGCACCGGAAAACCGTCGACCGCGCCCGCCTGGCCGCCCTCATGGCGGCCGGGGCGCTGTTCGCGCTCGGCAGTTTCTGGCTGCTGCACGTGGTCGACCGCGACGGCGCCGCGCCGGGCGCGCCGGCGCGCGGCGAGTCCGATTATTTCGTCGACAATTTCAGCGTGGTGCGCATGACGCCGGCCGGCAAGCCGGCCTATCTGGTGTCGGGCGCGCGCCTGACCCATCATCCGCAGGACGATTCGTCCGACATCGAGCGCCCGTTCGTGCGCAAGCTCAACGACGGCCTGGCGCCGACCGACATGCGCGCCGAGCGGGCCAGGGTCGACCAGGGCAACAGCCGCGTGCTCTTGAGCGGCAATGTGACGGTCGAGCGCGCCGCCAGCGCCGGCGCGCGCCAGTTGCGCCTGACGACGCCGGAGCTGACCGTGTTTCCCGAGCTCGACCGGATGCAGACCGACGCCCCGGTCGAGACGGTCTCCGGCGCCGCGCGCCTGAGCGGCGTCGGCATGACCGGCGACAACGCCGCGCGCCGGATCGAGATCGCGCACCGGCTGCGCCTCACCTATCCTCCGGCGCCGCGCTAAGCCGCCGCCTCATTCGGGAGTTGATTTTATGAACAAAATTTTGCTGTGCGCGCTGTTCGGGCTGGGCTTTCTTGCCGCCGCGCGCGCCGAAAAGGCCGACTCGGCCAAGCCGACCGTGATCGAGGCCGACCAGGGTTCGGCCGACGACGTGCGCCAGATCCGCACCCTGACCGGCAATGTGCAGCTCACCCGCGGCACCCTGGTGATGAAGGCCGGCCGGGCCCAGGTGACGGAGGATCCGCAGGGCTACCAGTTCGTCACGTTCTGGGCCGCGCCGGGCGCGCTGGCCTCGTTCCGCCAGAAGCGCGACGGCGGCGACCTGTGGGTCGAGGGCGAGGCCGAGCGCATCGAGTACGACAACAAGACCGAGGTCGTGAAATTGTTTTCGCGCGCCAAGCTGACCCGCCTGGAGGGCGGCCAGGTCAGCGACGAGGTGCAGGGCGCCTTCATCTCCTACGACAGCCGCAAGGAGTTCTTCGCGGTCGAAAACAACGCGGCCGGCGCCAGCAAGCCGGGCGCCGGCCGCGTCAAGATGGTGATCCAGCCGTCCGAGCAGCGCAATCCGGCGGCGGGGAAGAAATGAGCGCATCGGCGAACAAGGGCGGCACGCTGGCCGTGCGCGGCCTGCAAAAACACTACGGCAAGCGCCAGGTGGTGCGCGACGTCTCGCTGCAGGTCGATTGCGGCGAGGTGGTCGGCCTGCTGGGGCCGAACGGCGCCGGCAAGACCACCTCGTTTTACATGATCGTCGGCCTGGTCGCCTCCGACGCCGGCGTGATCGACCTGAACGGGGCCGACATCTCGCGCCTGCCGATCCATCAGCGCGCGCGGCTCGGCCTGTCGTATCTGCCGCAGGAGGCGTCGGTGTTCCGCAAGCTGACGGTGGAGGACAACATCCGCGCCGTGCTCGAGTTGCAAAGCGTCGACGGGCGCGCGCTGACCAAGGCCGAGATCGAGGCGCGCCTGGACCAGTTGCTGGCCGAACTGCAGATCGAGAAGCTGCGCGAGAGCGCCGCCTTGTCGCTGTCGGGCGGCGAGCGGCGCCGGGTCGAGATCGCGCGCGCGCTGGCCACCAATCCGCGCTTCGTGCTGCTCGACGAGCCGTTCGCCGGGGTCGATCCGATCGCGGTGATCGAGATCCAGCGCATCGTGCGCTTTTTGAAGGAGCGCGGCATCGGCGTCCTGATCACCGACCACAACGTGCGCGAGACGCTCGGCATCTGCGACCGCGCCTACATCATCAACCAGGGTTCGGTGCTGGCCTCGGGCCGGCCCGACGACATCATCGCCGACGAGTCGGTGCGCCGGGTCTACCTCGGCGAACACTTCCGCATGTAAAAACGATGAAACAATCCTTACAACTACGCACGTCGCAACATCTGGCGCTGACCCCGCAACTGCAGCAGTCGATCCGGTTGTTGCAGTTGTCGACGCTGGAATTGCACCAGGAGCTGGAGCAACTGCTGTCGGACAATCCGCTGCTCGA
>JACMLV010000721.1 GCA_014379395.1 Burkholderiaceae bacterium | reverse complement strand
TATCGGGCCGCGCTGCGCTTTTCCGACGCCGCCGGCGCGCAGCGGCGCGTGGTCGGCGTGACCTTGCCCGGCGCGCCGCCGGTGGTCGTCGTCGGCAGCAACGGCAAGCTGGCCTGGGGCTACACCAATAGTTATGGCGATTATCTGGATCTGGTCGAACTTGGCCTCGACGCCAGCCGGCCCGGGCAGGTGCGCACCCCGGCCGGCTGGGAAACCCCGGTGGCGCACGCCGAGACGATTCTGGTCAAGGGCGCGCCGGCGCACACGTTAAGCGTGCGCGACAGTTCACTGGGGCCGCTGCGCGAGGTGGCGGGGCGCACCTATGCGCTGCGCTGGGCCGCGCACGCGCCGGGCGCGGTCAATGTGAAGGCGCGCGCTCTGGAGCTGGCCGACACAATCGACGCCGCGCTCGCCATCGCGCCGACGATGAGGCTGCCGGCGCAAAATCTGGTCGCCGGCGACGCGCAGGGCAATATCGGCTGGACCATCGCCGGCCCCTTGCCGCGGCGCGCCAAGCCGGGCCTGGCTTCGACCTTTCCGTTGACCGGCGAGACGGCGGACGCGGCCTGGAACGGCTGGCTGGCGCCGGCCGACTATCCGCAAGTGCGCAATCCGGCCGGCGGCCAGCTGCACACGGCCAACAGCCGGCAACTGGCGGGCCCGGGCGCCGACTTGCTGGGCGACGGCGGCTTCGATCTGGGCGCGCGCAGCCGGCAGGTGCGCGATGACTTGACGGCGCTCGGCGCGCAAACCGATGTCGCCGGGGTGTATGGCGTGACGTTGGATGACCGCGCGATCTTCCTGTCCGGCTGGCGCGAGCGGGCCATCGCGGCGCTCGACGCGGCGGCGCTGGAAAACCAGCCGCGGCGGGCGCAATTTCTGCATCTGCTGCAAAGCGGCTGGAACGGGCGCGCCAGCGTCGATTCGGTCGGCTACCGCCTCGCGCGCGGCTTTATGTACGGACTGCACGATATCTTGTTCGAGGGCGCCAACGAGGAGTTGGTCAAGTTGGACGACAAGGCCAGTTTTTCGCTGGCGACGCGGCGCTGGCCGGTGGTGATCGCGCGCCTGCTCGACGCGCAGCCGGCCGGTTGGCTGCCAGCGCAATACGCCAGCTGGCGCGCGCTGCAACTGGCGGCGGTCGACCGCGCCATCGCGGAGGCGCGCGCCGACGGCAAGGACTTGGCGAACGCGACCTGGGGCGCGCGCAATGTCGCCGCGATTGCCCATCCGATCAGCCTGGCCGCGCCGTGGCTCAAGCGCTGGCTGGCCGCGCCGCCCGACATGCTGGCCGGCGACAACCACATGCCGCGCGTGAACGCATCCAAATCCGGGCAGTCGGAGCGCTTGACTGTGTCGCCGGGCAAGGAAGAGCAGGGCGTGTTCAATATGCCGGGCGGACAGAGCGGGCATCCGTGGTCGCCGTTTTTCCTGGCCGGCCACGCGGATTGGGTCGGCGGCAAGCCGACGCCGCTGTTGCCCGGTCCGCCGCGGCATGTGTTGACGCTGGTGAGTCTCAAGAAGTAGGTTCGCCGACCGCGCCGATGGCTTCGCGCATGGCGTCGTCGACCGTGTCGAGCCAGACGAATCTCAATTGCCGGCGCGCCTCCTCGGGAATGTCTTCCAGGTCTTTCCGGTTGCGCGCCGGCAGCAGCACGCTGGCGATGCCGGCGCGCAGCGCGGCCAGCACTTTTTCCTTGATACCTCCCACCGGCAACACCAGCCCGCGCAGGCTGATTTCGCCGGTCATCGCGCAGTCGCCGCGCACCGGGCGCCCGGTCATCAGGGACGCCAGCGCGATGAACATGGCGACGCCGGCGCTGGGGCCGTCCTTCGGCACGGCGCCGGCCGGCACGTGGACGTGGATGTCGTTGCGCCGAAACAGCTCAGGCCCGAGCCGCAGTTCGGCGCTCCTCGATTTCAATAGCGTGAGCGCGGCCTGCGCGCTTTCCTTCATCACTTCCCCCAGTTGTCCGGTCAGGATCAGCTTGCCCGCGCCGGGGCTGCGGCTGGCCTCGACGAACAGGATGTCGCCGCCGACCGGGGTCCAGGCCAGGCCGGTGGCCACGCCGGGCAGGCTGGTGCGCATGGCCAGCTCGCTCTCGAACTTGGCCGGGCCGAGGATGGCCGCCAAGTCCGGCGCGTCGACGTTCACCCGCTGCGCGCTGCCCTCGGCGATGCGCATGGCCGCGTGGCGGAACACGGCGCCGATTTCGCGCTCGAGGTTGCGCACCCCGGCCTCGCGCGTGTAGTCGTCGATCAGGGCGCGCAGCGCGGCGTCGCTGATGACGTATTGCTCGGGCGTCAAGCCGTTCGCCTCGCGCTGGCGCTGCACCAGGTAGCGCCGCGCGATCTGCTGTTTTTCCTGCGTCGTGTAGCCGGGCAGGGAGATCACCTCCATGCGGTCGCGCAGCGGGCCGGGCACGGTGTCGAGCATGTTGGCGGTACAGATGAAGAACACCTTGGACAGGTCGAATGGCAGCGCCAGGTAGTTGTCGCGGAAGGTCGCGTTTTGTTCCGGGTCGAGCACTTCGAGCAGGGCGGCGGCCGGGTCGCCGTGGAAGCCGGCGCCTAGCTTGTCGATCTCGTCGAGCATCATCACGCAGTTTCTCGCGTCGGCCTTGCGCAGCGCCTGGATGATGTTGCCGGGCAGGGCGCCGACGTAGGTGCGGCGGTGGCCGCGGATTTCCGCCTCGTCGTGCACGCCGCCCAGGCTCACGCGCACGAACTTGCGCCCGGTGGCGCGGGCGATGCTCTGGCCGAGCGAGGTCTTGCCGACGCCGGGCGGGCCGACGAAGCACAGGATCGGCCCCTTGCCCTGCGGATTGAGCTTGCGCACGGCCAGGTATTCGAGGATGCGGCGCTTGACCTTGTCGAGCCCGAAATGGTCGTCGTCGAGGATGCGGCGCGCCTCGGCCAGATCGATCTCGCCCTCGCTGACGACCGACCACGGCAGCTCGGTCAGCCATTCGAGGTAGGTGCGCAGCATCGAATACTCGACCGCCGCCTCGCTCATCTTTTCCAGCCGGCGCAATTCCTTGAACGCGTGCGCCTCGGCCTCGGGCGGCAGCTTGGCGCGCGCGAGCGCCTCGGCCAGGTCGGCCACCTCGGCGTTGCCGGAATCGGCCTCGCCGAGCTCCCTCTTGATCGTGTTGAGCTGTTCGCGCAGCATGAATTCGCGCTGGCGCTCGTTCATGCGCTCCGTGGTCTGGCGGTTGATCTGCTGCGACAGGCGCAACACCTCGATCCTGTGCACCAGGAAGCCGAGCACCTTGTCGATGCGCGCGCTCAGGTCGAGCGTTTCGAGGATGTCCTGCTTTTCCTGCACGCTGATGTCCATCAGCCCGGCGACGAAGTCGGCGTAGCTCGACGCCGAGGTGATGGTCTGCGCCGCGCTGGCCAGCTCGGCCGGCACCTGCGGCAGCAGGTCGAGGATTTCCATCGAGCGCTCCTTGAGTTGCAGCAGGCGCGCCTGGATGCCGGCGCTTTGCTCGTCGGCCTCTTGCAGGAACTGCACCCGCGCCGCGTAGAACGGATAGCCGCCGAGGAATTCGACGACGCGGAAGCGGTGGTGGCCCTGGCAGACGATGTAATGGTCGTTGTCCTGCGCGGTGACGTAGCGCAGGATGCTGGCGAGCGTGCCGATGCGGTGGAATTGCGACGGCTGCGGCGATTCGACGTCGGGATCGCGCTGCAGCAGCATGCCGACCTGGCGCTGGTTGCGGGTGGCCTCTTGGGCGCCGGCGATGCTGTTGTCGCGCCCGATGTGCACCGGCGCGACCAGCCCCGGAAACAGCACCAGATTGCGCAGCGGCATGATGATCAGGGCGTCCGCAGGCAGGCCGTAGGTGCTCTCGGCCGACGCGTCCGGCAACGCCTTCGGCTTGCCGGGCGCGGCTGGTTCGGGGCGGTCGTGGTCGGCATTCATGGCGGATAGAGGCAGAGGCGGCTGAACGAGGCAAGGCGTGCGCTAAAAATTGGACACGGCGTCGTGTACGACGTTCCGGGCCGAGGCCGCCGCGGCGCCCGCCGTCGCACTGTCGCGCCCGGCAAGGTAAGATGGCGTTCCGACCATCTCACCGACCATCTTTCGTGCCCGCCATCGGGGGCGTACCCAGACCATGGAAATACTCACCGATATCATCCTGCGCGCCGGCAAATCGGCGGTCGAACTCGCGTTTTTCACCCTGCTGCCGGTGATGGTGGTGATGCTGTCGGTGATGCGCCTGCTCGAGGCGAAGGGCATCCTCGACTGGCTGGTGGCGCGCCTGGCGCCGCTGTTGCGCCCTTTGGGACTGACCGGCCTGTCGATCTTCGCGATGCTGCAAATTAACTTCGTCAGCTTCGCCGCGCCGATCGCCACGCTGGCCATGATGGACCAGCGCGGCGCCTCGAACCGGCACTTGGCGGCGACCCTGGCGATGGTGTTGGCGATGGCGCAGGCCAACATCTCGATCCCGATGACGGCGATGGGCCTGCATTTCGGCGTGACGCTGCTGTTTTCGCTGATCGGCGGGCTGGCCGCGTCGGCCTCGACCTATTACGTGTTCGCGCGCCACCTGGAGTCGCGCGAATTGAAGATGGACGAATCGGTGCCGCATCCGGTTGCCAAGAACGCCAAGGGCGTGCTGGAGGTGATCAACGGCGCCGGCGCCGAATCGTTCCGCATCGCCGTGGCGGCCTTGCCGATGCTGATCCTGGCGCTGGTCGCCGTCACCATGCTGCGCTCGGTCGGCGCGATCGCCCTGGTGACCACGCTGCTCTCGCCTTTGATGGGCTGGCTGCACCTCGATCCGGCCATGATCCTGCCGGCCGTCACCAAGTTCCTCGCCGGCGGCACCGCCTGGATGGGCGTGATGGACGAAATGATCCGGCACGGCACGGCGACGGCCGAGATGATCAACCGCAGCGCCGGCTTCCTGCTCAATCCGTTCGACCTGCCCGGCGTGGCGATCCTGATCTCGGCCAGCGCGCGCGTGGCCGGAGTCTGGCGCACCGCCGCGCTCGGCGCCTGCGTCGGCATCGCCCTGCGCACGGTGGCGCACCTGCTGCTCAACTGAGTCGTCGCCTTGGCGCGTCGCCTTGGCGCCCCGCCTTGGCCCACCACCTCGGCGGTTGCCGGAAAAGAAAAGTAGTAAGCAGATATTGCTGGGTGCGCCAGCGCACGGAAACCTTGCCGCGCAGATCGTACAGTCCGCTCCACAGTCAACCCGAGACTGCCAGATCGGCTCCTTACACTGAAGAATAAAAATGAAAACACCCAATTATCGTATCGGCCTGACGGCCAGCGCGCTGCTGGCTGCCAGCATCTTGGCCGCCTGCGGCGGCGGTTCCAGCGCCGGCGGCAACGGCACGCTCGGCGTGTCGATGACCGACGCGCCGGCCTGCGGCTTCGACCACGTCAACGTCACCGTCAACAAGGTGCGCGTGCACCAGAGCGCGAGCGCGTCCGACACCGACGGCGGCTGGATCGACATCACGCCGAGCACCGGCAAGATCGACCTGCTGAACCTGACCAACGGCGTCTTGCAGTCGCTCGGCGAGACGGCGCTGGCGGCCGGCCACTACACGCAGCTGCGCCTGGTGCTCGACGCCAACACCGGCGCCGCCATGGCCAACTCGGTGGTGCCGAGCGCGACCGGGGTCGAGCAGACCCTGATCACGCCGAGCGCGGTGCAAAGCGGCATCAAGCTGGTCAGTGAATTCGACGTCGTCGCCGGCCAGCGGGTCGATCTGGTGCTCGATTTCGACGCCTGCAAATCGGTGGTCGCGCGCGGCAACGGCAGCTACGCGCTCAAGCCGGTGGTCAAGGTGATCCCGACGGTGCTCAACGGGATTTCCGGCTTCGTCAGTCCGGCCTTGCTGAGCCAGCACGTGATGGTCTCGGCCCAGCGCAACGGCACCGTCGTCAGTACCACCACGCCGAACGCGACGACCGGCGAATTCTTCCTCGCGCGCCTGGTTCCGGGCGATTATGACGTCGTGCTCACCGCCGACAACAGCGCCAGCGCCGTGGTCGGCGCGGTGCCGGTCGCCAGCGCCACCAGCACCACCGTGCTGAGCACGAGCGCGGCGCCGATCACGCTGGCGGCCAGCGCCACCGGCAGCATTGGCGGCACCGTCGCCCTGGCGCCGGCGAACCCGACCGAGACCGCCTTCGTCAGCGCCAGGCAGAGCTTCGGCGCCGGACGGACCGTGACGATCAAGTACCAGGGCGTGGAGGCGGGCGCATATTCGTTGAACAATCTGCCGCTGACCGCGCCGCGCTTCACCGCGTACAGCGCCACCTTGCCTTTGATTTTCTCGGCGCAGGCCGACTCGCTGCCCGGCACCGGCAAATACGCGGTCAGCGCCTCGGCCTTCGGCTACGCCAGCTCGGCGCCGCTCAACGTCGACATCGGCACGGCGAACCAGACCGGCGTGAACTTCGCACTGGTGCCGTAGGCAAGTCAGATAGGGCACCTGAGCGCCACCTAAGCAGCACCTGAGCAGCACACAGCGGACGCCCGGCAGAATTGCCGCAGCGTCCGTGATTCTTTTCGTGCCCGATTGATGTAGCACATTACGTTTTTCGCGCGAACGCTCCCCCCGCAACCACACCATTGCCACTGGGTCGAATCATTGATTCCGACCCGGTGCCCGATATGCCTGTTGTCCATCCCAAACGTTTCAAAAACCGCAAAGAGGCCGGCCAGCTGCTGGCGCGCCGGTTGGCGGCCTACGCCGGGCGCGACGACGTCATCGTGGTGGCGCTGCCGCGCGGCGGCGTGCCGGTCGGCGTGGCCATCGCCGACAAGCTCAAGCTCGAATTCGACATCCTGCTGGTGCGCAAGCTCGGCTTTCCGTGGCAGCCGGAGCTGGCCATGGGCGCGGTCGCCAGCGGCGGCCTGGTGGTGCTGCATGACGAGTTGCTGGGCATGTTCCATGTGCCGGCCGCGCTGATCGAGGCGCAGACGCAGCGCGAATTGCAGGAGATCGCCCGGCGCGAGCGGCGCTATCGGCGCGGCCGCCCGGCGCCGGCGTTGCGCCAGCGCCATGTGATGCTGGTCGACGACGGCATCGCGACCGGCTCGACCATGCGCGCCGCGG
>JACMLV010000720.1 GCA_014379395.1 Burkholderiaceae bacterium | reverse complement strand
TCTGGTTGCCATTGCGCCGCCCAAAAGACGAGAGTAAACGCGATTTCGCCAGAGTTTACAAGGGGTGCGCTAACGCTTTGACTGCAAAGGGAATTTTTATGGCAATCTGCCAATTAGCGGACTTGTGTATAACGAGGTGGGGTTAGCCCAATCGTGCTTATGGATGCTTGAAGTAATCCACAGCCACCGTCGAGGCGATTCCTATGACAAACGCTATTACGATACCCCAGACAATTTTCTCCCGAAGGCTAACAAGACGATCGTGTGCTTGAGCGAGCTTTCCCCAATAAAAGATGTTTCTGGGATATGCCTTATCTAAGAGAGAACCGAGAAAAAGGAAAACGGCGAACAGGGCAATCATGGCGCCAATGTACCACTTAAACATGGTCGGATCTTGGCTTGATCGAGACTGAGACTCTATTAGGAGATTCAGCTTAGCCTGCACGTCGTTATTTGCAAGAACTGCAGCCACAGCCTCTGCCTTCGGCGACTCCTTTATACTGGAGAGACTGAAGAACATAAGCGGGAGCATTAAGAACGGAAAAATATGCTTTGAGCTCGTTGCGGAATCGAAGCTAAACGAACGAAACTTCAACACTTCGGAATTGACGTACTCCTTAATGTCAGATGCGAGGAGATAGGCCAAATCTCGATCATTCGCCTCGATAGCAAGGTCTGTATTATCCTTCGGATCAAACTTTAAACTTAACTTGTATGCCGTTTCCGCGGATAAAATCTCAACTCGCTTGATGGCATTTCGGCTGGAGTTCTCTTCAGCTGCTACGGCACCTGGATTGTCGAACTCGACAAGCATCCCGTCCGAGCGAAAGACTTTGAACTGCAGAACTGCCTCAGGATTAACAGAAGTGAGCCGCTTTCGAATGATATCGTCTAGCTTAATAAGCGTCTCCTCGGTCAGAATGAAGCCTCGTTTGAAGTTATTCTCTATATGTGCGTTCATGTTCAGACTTTGCAATGAAATGTGCGATCCAGCGGACTATCGCAAGATAAGATACTCCGCACGGAACGGAATGCTCGAAGAAAGGTGTTTGTCCGGCGCCCCTTTCGATTGCTGAGCTATGCATCTTCGGATGGAATTAAGTTCCAGTGTTCTTTTGGAAGCCATCCGGCGCGGGCCTTCTTTGAGATGATTGTAATCAAGTGGCGATGTTCGCCGAAGCGTTCCTTCAGCAATCTGGACAGTGTTCTTGCTGGAACAGTACCGACAATGAACATACTATTAGGCATCGAATAGAACCAGTTATCTATGCCTTCGGTCTGATCGAGAAAATCAGCAACGTCTTGCTGGGAGAACTCCTTGGGGGTAAAAACATAGATGTAAGCGTTGCTCATTGCTCCACCTCATCTTCCTGAATGGATTGCCCTAGGTAAGCTGGCTCAGCCGAAAATTCAATGTTCACCGGATCGAACACCACGGCTCCACCTTTCCTCGCCACTAGGTCAAGCTTTGCCATTTCAAATTGAAGCTTTTCCGACTGAAGGAGTCGCGGGTTAATCTTCCGTAAGACATGGTATTGCCACATTGAATAGATGACTAGAACGACGGCAAGGCCAAAGAATGCATAACTCTTTGGCGAATCGACAACTGCGCTGATAAGCAAGCAAGGAACAGAAATAATTCCGGTCAACCACAATAATGGAGATAACGCACTGCCTGTATGGCTAGTCTTTAATGCTTTCTCTAGGTAACCGCTAACTTCTTGAAGCATCAGAGCTTCCCTACTGTAGATGATGCATAACTGGCACTTATACAGACCGGACCAGAGTATACATAGTGGAAGGCCGATAAGCACATTGGTTAATCCTCCAGAAGTTGCACCATTGCTAGCTTAATCATCATTGATCATCAAACTACATATGCGCATAGTGCCAAGTTATCGTGAAAAATGCGTCAAAGAATTATTGAAGTCTACACGCCAAGTACGCTTATGTCTATTAGGCAAGATGGAATTATCACTAAAGCGCCGTACTGAAGCTTGCATAACCCCGAACGCCCGCCACGCCCCTTTCGGCGATTACAGAAACCGATCCAGAATCTTGCGACTGTGCTTATCCAGCCCAAACATATCGCGCACCAGGAAATGGATGCCGTGGTTGTCGGCCACCAGCAGCGAGGCCTGTCCGATGCGGCGGATGTCTTCCTCGCCCTTGAGTACGAATTGCGTCTCGCCGCGGTCGGTTTCGACGTACCAGGTGCATGGCGTCGCGAAGCTGCTGACCCTGTCGATCCGGCTGATCTCGGGCATGAATTCTCGCCCTTCGAGCTCGTCTTGCACCAGCGCGCGCACGGTCACGCTCAAGTCGTTGGTGTGCTCGATCCACGCCACTTCGCGGCCGTCGTGCAGTACTAGCGAGATGCCCTGCTCGGGGGCCTGGATCGGGAAGGCGCGCACCGGCGAGACGCCCTCGTGCACGGTGCCGTCCTCGGCGGTCATGATCAGCTTGCCGAACGGGTCGCGCTGCAGTTGAAACGGGGTGGTGATGGCCATGCTTATTCCTTCTCGTCCATGTCGACGTCCATGTTGCGCGCCTGCGCCTCGTAGAGCCGGAAGTAGGCGCCTTCGCGCGCCATCAGCTCGTCGTGGCTGCCCTGCTCGACCACTTGGCCGCGGTCGAGCACGATCAGCCGGTCGGCCCCGTGCAGGGTCGACAGGCGGTGCGCGATGGCGATGGTGGTGCGCCCCTGCACCAGGTTGTCGAGCGCCTTCTGGATTTCCTTTTCGGTTTCCGAGTCGACCGACGAGGTGGCCTCGTCCATGATCAGGATGGCCGGGTCGATCAGCAAGGCGCGCGCGATCGAGATGCGCTGGCGCTCGCCGCCGGAGAGGCCCTGGCCGCGCTCGCCGACCATCGAGTCGTAGCCCTGCGGCAGGCGCAGGATGAATTCGTGGGCGTGCGCGGCGCGCGCGGCGGCGATGATGTCCTGCCGGCTGGCGTTCGGCTTGCCGTAGGCGATGTTCTCGGCGATGGTGCCGAAGAACAGGAAGGGTTCTTGCAGCACCAGGCCGATGTTGCGGCGGTAGTCGGCCACGGCGAAGGAGCGGATGTCGACGCCGTCGAGCAAAATCGCGCCCTCGGTGACGTCGTAGAAGCGGCAGATCAGGTTGACCAGCGTGCTCTTGCCCGAGCCGCTGTGACCGACCAGGCCGACCATTTCGCCGGCCTTGATGTTGAGCGTGATGCCGCGGTTGACGGCGCGGTTGCCGTATCTGAAGCCGACTTCGCGCAGGTCGATGCGGCCTTCGATCTTGTCGAGTTTGACCGGCTTGACCGGCTCCGGCACGCTCGAGACGTGGTCGAGGATGTCGAAGATGCGCTTGGCGGCCGAGGCCGATTTCTGGGTCACGGAAACGATCCGGCTCATCGAGTCGAGCCGGCCGTAGAAGCGGCTGCTGTAGGCGACGAAGGCAGACAGCACGCCGACGGTGATCTCGCCCTTCGAGACTTGCCAGATGCCGAACGACCACACGATCAACAGGCCCAGCTCGGTCAGGAAGGACACCGTCGGCGAGAACAGCGACCAGACTTTGTTGAGCTTGTCGTTCACGGCCAGGTTGTGCTTGTTCGCCTCGCGAAAGCGCGCCGCCTCGCGGTGTTCCTGGGCGAAGGCTTTGACGACGCGGATGCCGGGGATGGTGTCGGCCAGCACGTTGGTGACCTCGCCCCAGACCCGGTCGATTTTCTCGAAGCCGGTGCGCAGGCGGTCGCGCACCAGGTGGATCATCCAGGCGATGAAGGGCAGCGGCACCAGGGTGATGACGGCCAGCCACGGGTTGATCGAGCACAGGATCACGCCGGTCATGATGATCATCAGGACGTCGGAGGCGAAGTCGAGCAGGTGCAGCGACAGGAACACGCAGATGCGGTCGCTCTCGCTGCCGATGCGCGACATCAGGTCGCCGGTGCGCTTGCCGCCGAAGTATTCGAGCGACAGTTTGAGCAGGTGTTCATAGGTGGCGGTGCGCAGGTCGGCGCCGATGCGCTCGGACACCAGGGCCAGCACGTAGGTCTTGGCCCACCCCAGCACCCAGGCCAGCACGGCCGCGCCGAGCAGGCCGCCCATGTACATGGTGACCAGCATCGGATCGATCTTCTGGCCGTTCTGGTACGGGATCAGGACCTCGTCCATCAGCGGCATCGACAGGTAGGGCGGAATCATGTGCGCGGCGGTGCCGAGCAGCATCAGGACGAAGCCGAGCGCCAGCTGGCCCCGGTACGGCACGGCGAAGCGCCACAGGCGGAACAGGGTCCAGGTGGACGGCGGCGTGTGCAACACCTTGGTGCAGATCGGGCACTCCTCCTGGTCCGGTTCGAGCGGCGCCTTGCAGCTCGGGCAGATGTTTTGCTCGGGCGCGCAGACCGGCTCGCCGCTGACGTGGCTGTGCAGCTGTTCGCGGAAGCTGTCGATCACGCGGATCGCGTGCAGGTTCTGGCCGAGCGTGAAGCGCCAGGCGGCCAGGCGGGCGTGCTGGTCGTACAGTTCGATGTGGCCGACGCCGGCGTGGTCGTGGTGTTTCAGCTCCAGGCCGGCGCGGTAGGGCCAGTCGCGCCACTGGGTTTCGCCCGGCGCGCGCGCCAACAGGCGCCGGTCGGTGACGGCGATTACACCTTTATTGAAGCGAAGTCGTTGGTCTAGGTCAACCTCAACGCTACTTAAAACGTTTTCCCCTTGGGAAAGCTTCTGTTCGACCTCGGCTTGCCAGGTTTCAGCAAGGAAAACGGTCGGTGGCGGGAGCGCGGCGGAGGTGGCGGCTTGTTGTTCTGTTGTCATCGATAAGGCGTATTCCGGCTCAAGGCCAAACCCTGTCTTGTGTGAAAACGGGCAGGGATTTCTGGGAAATTCTGGGAAGGCAAACACGGGCCGAACAGGCCGGGGCAGCATCGGCGCGACATATCTGGACTGGCAGAAATCGGTTCAACACGGTAAGCTTCGTTGCTGGGAGTATACCGCATGATGCACGTACGGAAGAGTCGCTTTCCCGTTGGCAGCGAGGAACATGTAGTCAGACAGGCGGCCATTGAAAAAGGCCGCCAAATATAATAATTATCGGTGCCCCGGGGCACCGAGCCCGGCAATCGAAAATCACGTACATGACAAAGAAGAAAGACATCAAGTTTCTCCGTGTGACACACCTGCGCGGCCCGAATATCTGGACTTACCGCCCGGTGATCGAAGTGTGGCTCGATATCGGACTGTTTGAAGACTCCCCATCGAATACCCTGCCCGGCCTGTACGACAATCTGCTCGCGATCCTGCCCGGCCTGGCCGAGCACCGCTGCGGCGTCGGCGCCCCCGGCGGCTTCCTCGAGCGCCTGCGCGAGGGCACCTGGGTCGGCCACATCCTCGAACATGTGGTGCTGGAACTACAGAATCTGGCCGGCATGCGCACCGGCTTCGGCCAGACCCGCTCGACGACCACGCGCGGCGTCTACAAGATGGCGTTCCGCACCCGCCAGGAGCAAGTCGGCCTGGCCGCGCTCGACGGCGCGCGCGCGCTGCTGCTGGCCGCCATCGAGGGCACCCGGTTCGACCTGGCGGAATTTCTCGCGCCGCTGCGCGAGCTGGTCGATTCGCGCTGCCTCGGCCCGAGCACCGGCCACATCGTCGAAGCGGCCACCGAGCGCCGCATCCCGACCCTGCGCCTGACCGACGGCAACCTGGTGCAGCTCGGCCACGGCATCGCCCAGCGCCGCATCTGGACCGCCGAGACCGACCGCACCAGCGCGATCGCCGAGAGCATCGCCAGCGACAAGGACCTGACCAAGACGCTGCTCAAGTCGTGCGGCGTGCCGGTGCCGGAAGGCAGCCTGGTGCGCAGCGCCGCGGAGGCCTGGGACGAGGCGCAGGACATCGGCGTGCCGGTCGTCGTCAAGCCGTATGACGGCAACCACGGCCGCGGCGTCTCGCTCAACCTGATGACCCGGTCCGACGTCGAGGCCGCCTATCACCTGGCCTGCCAGCAGGGCGACAGCAGCAGCGTGCTGGTCGAGCGCTTCATCCCCGGCGACGAACACCGCCTGCTGGTGGTGGGCAACCGCGTGGTCGCCGCCGCCAAGGGCGAATCGCTGTGGGTCACCGGCGACGGCCGCTCCAGCATCCAGCAACTGGTCGACAGCCAGATCAACATCGACCCGCGCCGCGGCGAGTACGAGGACGCGCCGCTGAGCACGGTGCGCCCGCGCGAGTCCGGCGAAGTCATCCTGGAACTGCGGCGCCAGGGCATGGACGCCGACTCGGTGCCGCTGGCCGATCAAAAAGTGCTGATCCAGCCGAACGGCAACGTCGCCATCGACGTCACCGACCTGGTGCATCCGGAGGTGGCGCACGCCGTCACCCTGGCCGCGCGCGTGGTCGGGCTCGACATCGCCGGCATCGACCTGGTCGCGCAGGACATCTCGCGCCCGCTCGCCGAGCAGCGCGGCGCCATCATCGAGGTCAACGCCAGCCCCGGCCTGCTGGCCCACCTGAAGCCGGCCGAGGGCCTGCCGCGCCCGGTCGGCGAGGCCATCATCGCGCACCTGTTCGGGCCGGGCGAGTGCGGCCGCATCCCGCTGATCGGCGTGACCGGCGGCAACGACGGCAATCTGATCGCGCGCCTGACCGGCAACCTGCTGCAACTGGCCGGCAAGCACACCGGCGTGGTCTGCGCCGACGGCCTGTATCTGGACCAGCGTCGCGTCTCGGCGGCCGACAGCGTCAACTGGGAAGCCGGCCAGCGCCTGCTGATCAACCGCAACGTGCAGGCCGCCGTGTTCGAGAGCAACGCGCGCATGATCCTGGCCGAGGGCCTGGCCTACGACAAGTGCGCGGTCGGCATCGTCACCGACATGGACGCGCATGCCAATCTGGCCGAATTCGACGTCAATGACGCCGCCGCCCGCCGCAAGGTGATCCGCACCCAGGTCGACGTGGTGCTGCCCGACGGCGTGGCGGTGCTCAACGCGCTTGATCCGGCGGTGGTCGAACTGGCCGAGTTGTGCGACGGCAAGGTGATCTTCTACGCGCCGGACGGCGAACTCGACGTCATCGCCCGCCACCGCGCCGCCGGCGAGCGCGCGCTGTTCGTGCGCGGCGGCGAGATCGTGCTCGCGCACGGTCCGGAGGAAAGCACCCTGCTCAACCTGTCCGCGCTGAAACCCGGCACCGCCGCGCGCATCGGCGCCGTGCTGGCCGCCGTCGGCGCGGCTTGGGCGCAGCAGGTGCCGTTCGAGCTGATCTGCGCCGGCCTGCGCACCTTCGACGCGCCCGCCCAAAACAACTAAGCCGGCCGCGCGCGGCATCCAACACACACCAGACCTGGCATAAAAAAAGCCAGGCAAAGGGCGGCTCGATCCGCCTTGTCAATACAGGGAAAGAAACGGTTTATGGAAGTATCTCGCGTCAGGGCCCTGCGTGGTCCGAACCTCTGGAGTCATCACACCTCGGTCGAGGCGATCGTCGCCTGCACCGAAGCCGAATTGAACGTCGGCGCGCTGGCGCAATTCGAGGTGCGCCTGCGTGCGCGCTTCCCGCACATCAGCCCGCTGCAACTGACCGGCCACAACGACAAGATCCCGATGGCGGTGGTGCTGGAACTGGCCGCGCTCGGCCTGCAGGCGCAGGCCGGCTGCCCGGTCACCTTCAGCCGCAGCACGCCGACGCTGGAGACCGGCATCTTCCAGGTCGTCGTCGAATACACCGAGGAGGCGGTCGGACGGCTGGCGCTGGAGCTGGCGCAGGAACTGTGCCGCGCCGCCGCCGCCGACGAGCCGTTCGACCTGGCCGGCGCGCTGGCCCAGCTGGCCGAACTGGACGAGGACGTGCGCCTGGGCCCGAGCACCGGCTCCATCGTGCAGGCCGCCGTGGCGCGCAACATCCCGTTCCGCCGCCTCACCGACGGCAGCCTGGTCACGTTCGGCTGGGGCAGCCGGCAGCGCAAGATCCAGGCCGCCGAGATCGACCGCACCGGCGCCATCGCCGAGGCCATCGCGCAGGACAAGGAGCTGACCAAGCGCCTGTTGAACGCGGCCGGCGTGGCGGTGCCGCTCGGGCGCGTGGTCAGCGACCCGGACGACGCCTGGGCCGCCGCCGGCGAGATCGGCCTGCCGGTGGTGATCAAGCCGAACGACGGCAACCAGGGCAAGGGCGTCACCGTCAACGTCACCACCCGCGAGCAATTGGCCGCCGGCTACCACGCCGCCGCCGAGTTCCGCGACGACATCCTGGTCGAGCGCTACCTGCCGGGCAACGACTTCCGCCTGCTGGTGGTGGGCAACAAGCTGGTCGCCGCCGCCCGGCGCGACCCGCCGCAGGTCATCGGCGACGGCGTGCGCACGGTGCGCGAGCTGGTCGAGCAGGTCAACCTCGACCCGCGCCGCGGCAACGGCCACTCGACCTCGCTGACCAAGATCCGCTTCGACGACATCGCCATGGCCAGCCTGGCCAAGCAGGGCTACGTGGCCGAATCGGTGGCGCCGGTCGGCCAGCGCGTCATCTTGCGCAACAACGCCAACCTGTCGACCGGCGGCGCCGCCACCGACGTCACCGACGACGTGCATCCGGAGGTGGCGGCGCGCGCCGTCTCGGCCGCGCAGATGGTCGGGCTCGACATCTGCGGCGTCGACGTGGTCTGCGACAGCGTGCTGCGTCCGCTCGAGGAACAGAACGGCGGCATCGTCGAAGTCAACGCCGCGCCCGGCCTGCGCATGCACCTCTCGCCATCCTTCGGCAAGGGGCGCCCGGTCGGCGAAGCGATCATCGGCGCCATGTTCGCCGACGGCGACGACGGCCGCATCCCGTTGGTCGCCGTGACCGGCACCAACGGCAAGACCACCACCGTGCGCCTGATCGCCCACCTGCTGACGGCCGGCGGCCTGCGCACCGGCATGACCAACACCGACGGCGTCTACGTCGAGGGGCGCCAGATCGACAGCGGCGACTGCAGCGGCCCGCGCAGCGCGCGCAACGTGCTGCTGCATCCGGACGTCGACGCGGCCGTGTTCGAGACGGCGCGCGGCGGCATGCTGCGCGAGGGCCTGGCCTTCGACCGCTGCCAGGTCGCCGTGGTCACCAACATCGGCTCGGGCGACCACCTGGGCCTGAACTACATCACCACCGTGGAGGACCTGCGGGTGTTGAAGCGCGTGATCGTGCAAAACGTCGCCGACGGCGGCGTGGCGGTGCTCAACGCGGCCGATCCGGGCGTGGTCGCGATGGCCAAGCACTGCCGCGGCTCGGTCACCTATTTCGCCGCCGACGCCGCCGATCCGGTGATGGCGACCCATCTGGCGCAGGGCCAGCGCGCGGTCTACATCGACGGCGCGCTGCTGGTCGCCGCCGAAGGCCCGCTGCGCCACGAGATCGCGCTGGCGAACATTCCGATCACGCGCAACGGCATGATCGGCTTCCAGGTCGAAAACGTGATGGCCTCGGTGGCCGCCGCCTGGGCGGTGGGCACGTCGTGGAACGCGATCCGCGCCGGCCTGCAATCGTTCGCCAACGACAGCGACAACGCGCCGGGGCGCTTCAACGTGTTCAATTACCGCGGCGCGACCCTGATCGCCGACTACGGCCACAACCCGGACGCCATCCTGGCCCTGGTGAGCGCGGTCGACGGCATGCCGGCCAAGCGCCGCTCGGTCGTCATCAGCGGCGCCGGCGACCGGCGCGACGAGGACATCCGCCAGCAGACCGAGATCCTCGGCGCCGCCTTCGACGACGTGCTGCTGTACCAGGACCAGTGCCAGCGCGGCCGCGGCGACGGCGAGGTGGTGGCGCTGCTGCGCGACGGCCTGAAGGGCGCCAAGCGCACCAGCCACATTCAGGAGATCAACGGCGAGTTCGTCGCCATCGACACGGCGCTGGCGCGCCTGTCGGAAGGCGACCTGTGCCTGATCCTGATCGACCAGGTCGAAGCGGCGCTGGCCCACATCGCCGCGCGCATCGCCCAGGGCTGAGGCCCGGACCCGGGCCGCCCGGCCCGGGTTTTCCGTTTGGTGCCGCCCCTTTTATTGGCTCTTCCCGGCGATCCGTGAAGAGCCTTTTTATTTGGCGCGGCTCACGCTGCCTTCGGCGCGAACACGCGCAGCCGGTGCCCGTCCGGGTCGAGCGCGACGAAGGTGTGGCCGAAATCGAGTTCGATCGGCGTCTGGATGATGGCCAGCCCGCGCCGCGCCCAGTCGGCGTGGCGGGCGCGCACCGCGTCGGCGTCGGCCAGCGCGAAGGC